>DASXAN010001416.1:0-20963 GCA_036406755.1 Gemmataceae bacterium | reverse complement strand
AGCAGGTCGGCCACCCCGATCCGCAAGAGTTCCTTGTCCCGGAAACTGTGCAGGATCGGCCGCACGTCGGCGGCCCCGGCGCACAGGGCGGCCAGCTCTTCCCGCAGCTCGCCGATCGCCCGCGGCCGGTTGAGCACCAGGCTGTCGAGCAGCTCGTCGATCATGCCCGGGTTGTTCACCAGGATGTCGGCGAGGAACTGGCTGCCGGCGCACAGGTCCACGTACAGCCGCAGGCTCGGCGGGTTGAAGCTGAACAGCTCCCACAGCACCGCCTTGGCCCCCAGCGACGCCGTCACCTTCTCCAAGTTGGTGAGCGTCTGGTCCGGGTCCGGGGTGCGGGCGACTTCGGCCAGAAGCGCCGGGGCGATCGACGCGAGGAAATGCCGGCAGCGGCGGGCGGACAGGAACGGCACCGACTCCTGGGCCAGCTGGGCCAGGTTCTGGTACGCCCCGCGGACGTCGCGGAACCCGTACCGGCTGAGCACCGCCGCCACGGCGGCATCGTCCGGGTGCGGGTCGAGGACGAGGTCGGCCTCGGGGGCCGCCGCCTCGTCGGCCCCGCCCTGGAACGTCTGGTGCAGCAGGTGGTCGAGGATGACGCGGTTCAGGTCGGTCTTGGCGTGCAGGTCGTGGAGGAAGGCGTCGAGCGGGTCGAGCAGCAGCGGCCGGGCGGACAGCGGCGGCGCGGCGGGCACCTCGTCGAGTTCGGGGCGCCTGGCTTGAGGAGTGATTCCCCCAAGCCCACCCGCGGCGGCGGGTGGGTTCTTATCCACACCCGCCGCCGCGGCCGGGCTTGACCGCTGCTGATACCCCATCCGCCGCGCCAGCCGCCGCAGCTCGTCCGCGTCGGCCGGCAGGCGGTGCGTCTGCAAATCGAACAAGAGTTGCAGCCGGTGCTCCGTCTTGCGGAGGAAGCGGTAGGTGTCGTCAAGAATCTGCGCCTCCTGCCCCGTCAGGCACCCGGCCGCGGCCAACGCCTGGATCGCCAGCAGCGTGTTCCGCTCCCGCACGGCCGGCAGGTCGCCGCCGTTCAAGAGTTGCAGGAACTGGACGGCGAACTCGATGTCGCGGATGCCGCCGCGGCCGGTTTTCACGTCCCGGTCGTCGGCCCCGGCGTCGCGGGCCTTCCGCTCGATCGTCCGCTTCAGCGCCTTGACCTCGTTGATCTCGCTGAAACTGAAATACTTCCGGTAGACGAACGGCTCGATCGCCTGCAGGAACTCCCGGCCCAGGTCCAGGTCGCCGGCCACCGGGCGGGCCTTGATCAGCGCCTGCCGCTCCCACGTCCTGCCCATCGCGTCGTAGTAGGAGAGGGTGCCGGCCAGGGTGCGGGCGAGCGGGCCGCGGTGGCCCTCCGGCCGCAGCCGCAAGTCCACCCGGTACGCCTGACCGTCCGGCGTGTGGGCCGACAACAGCCGCACGACCTCGCCGACCACCCGGCCGTAGAACTCGCCGGCCGCGATCGAACGGCGGCCGCGGGTGTCGCCGTCGGCGTCGTGGACGAACATCAGGTCGATGTCGCTGGAGTAGTTCAGCTCCTCCCCGCCGAGCTTGCCGAAGCCGATGACGGCCAGCCGGGCGGGCCGGCCGTCGGCCGCCACCGGCTCGCCGAACCGGGCCGTCAGCTGCCGCCAGGCGTGGCCGACCGCGACGTCCAGGGCGGCCTCGGCGGCGCGGGTGATGTCGCGGGTGACGTCCTCCAGCGGCCGGTCGCGGACCACGTCGGCGACGGCGATGCGGAGGATTTGCCGGCGGCGGAACCGGCGGAACGTCCGCAGCGTGCCGGCGTCGTCCGGGGCGGCCTCGACGGCGGACCGCAGCCGGGAGCGCAGTTCGGCCGGGTCGGGGCTGCGGCGGGCCGGGCCGCGGAGCAGGTCCATCGCTTCGGGGTCGGCGGCGAGCACGTCGGCGAAGAATTGGCTGGTGCCGAGCAGGCGGAGGAGCGTGTCGAGCGTGCGGCCGCGGCCTTCGATGAGGATGGGGAGTTGGCCGCGGCCGGCCGGCGTGGCCAGGACGCGCTCGAGGTTGTTGAGGGCAAGGTCGGGGTCGGGCGAGCGGGGCAGCCAGCGGGTGAGGACGGGGAGGAGATCAGCGACGCCGGCCGGGCCGAGGTGGGCGGCCAGGGCGGCGAGGTTACGGCGGCCGCGGTCGGGATCGCGGAGCGGCCACGCGGCGGGCACGGTGATGGCGGCCGGGTCGGCGGTCACGCCGTCATCGTACCGCGCCGCGGCAGTATAATGCGGTGGGCCGGGGCGCATCCATGGACGTCGCTTATTCGGTCAACCGGGTTCCGATCCGCCTGACCGACGAGCGGTGGGGCCACTTGGTCGTGATCTACCGCGAGCCGAATGCGAACGACGGCTTCGTGGTGACGGCTTACTTCGTTCGCCGCGTCGATCGGAAAAGAGCGATATGGCGGCGCTAGGAAAAAAAGGCGAGCGGAAGGCCGTTTCGGGCGCCCTGGCCCTGGCCCAACTCGTCGGCCGACTTCCGGCCCGAAAGCTGTGGCTGGACTACGACGAGGAAGCCGACGTGTTGTACGTCAGCCTGAAGCGACCGCAGAAGGCGACGGAAACGGTCGATCTGGAAGACGAGGGCGTGCTGCTCCGATACCGCGACAAGGAACTCGTCGGCATCACGGTCTTGGATGCATCGCGGCACGCGTAGCAGCCCGTAAGTTTCCGCGGTTGTTCGCGTGGAGGCCGCGGTGGTATCATGCGCCCGGGCCGCCCGCTCGGAACCCGGACCATGTCTCCCGGCCGCCGCGCCGCCTTCACGCTGATCGAGCTGCTGGTCGTCGTCGCGATCATCGCGGTGCTGATCGGCCTGCTCCTGCCGGCCGTCCAGAAGGCCCGCGAGGCGGCCGGCCAGACGCAGTGCCGCAACAAGATGCGGCAGCTCGGCCTGGCCGCCCACAACTGCCACGACACCGCCGGCCACCTGCCGCCCGCCCAGGGCTGGTTCCCCGCCGCCAAGCCGGCCGCGTCGGCCGGCTGGGGCACCCACTTCTTCCACCTCCTGCCCTACCTCGAACAGAACGCCCTCTACACCAGTGCCGCCACGACCGGGCCGAACCCCCTCGGCGAGAATCCCGGCGGCCCGTACTACAGCGGCGCGGCCGGCGTGGACACGCCGGCGTTCGTCGGCGCCCGGACCGTACCGGCGTTCGTCTGTCCGTCCGACCCGTCCGTCCCCGGCGGCCCCTACGCCGACGTCGTCTCAGGCCGGTCCTGGGGCGTCAGCTCCTACGCCGGCAACTACCTGATCTTCGGGGAGGTGACCGCCGCGTACCACGCCAGGAGCGACCAGGGGGCGGCCCGCCTGCCGGGGTCGATCCCGGACGGGACGTCGAACACGATCCTGTACGTCGAGCGGTACGCCGTCTGCGAGGAGACGGCCACGAACCTGAAGCGGGCCTGCCTGTGGGACTGGTGGCAGGCCGTGTGGACCCGCCCCGGCAACGACTATCGGCCGACGATCGGCGTCGCCACCGTGACCAACGACAACATCGGTCCGCAGTCGCTCTTTCAGGTGCGGCCGGCGGCCGGCGCCTGCGACCCGTCGCGGGCCGCCACCCCGCACGCCGGCGGGATGGTCATCACCCTGGCCGACGCCAGCGTGCGGACGCTGGCGGCCGGAATGTCGGGTCAGACGTGGTGGGCGGCCTGCACCCCGGCCGGCGGCGAGTCGCTGGGCGCCGACTGGTGACCCGCCGTCATCGCCCCGGCACGTCCCACGCCAGCACCGTCGTGTCCGCCCCGCCGGACAGCAACCGCCGGCCGTCGGGCGTGAACGCCAGCGCCGTCACGAAGTCCCGGTGGCCGCGGAACTGCTTCAGCTCCTTCCACGTCGCCGCGTCCCACAGCCGGATCGTGCCGTCGGCCGACGCCGTCGCCAGCAGCCGCCCGTCCGGGGAGAACGTCACGACGCCGGCCCCGACGCCCAGCCCTTCGGCCGCCCCGGCGGCCCGCTGGCCGGTCGCCACGTCCCAGACGAAGACGAAGTCGGTCCGGTTGCCCAGCAGCCCGACGCCGTGCACGTTCTGGCTGCACGTGGCGAGCAGCTTGCCGTCCGGCGAAAACGCCAGGTCGTCCACTTGGTTGGTGTGCCCGTCCAGCTCGCGCCACAGGCTGCCGTCGGCCACGTTCCACAGCTTCACCTTGGCCGCCCCGAACAGCGCGGTCGTGTTGTCCTCCCGCTGGTGGCCGGTCGCCAGCCACTTACCGTCCGGCGACACGGCCGAGTGCCAGACCGAGTACCCGAACCCCCGCTTCGGCCCGGTCGCCGCCCGGAACGACCGCGCCTCCTTGCCGTGGGCCATGTCCCACAGCCGGACGGTGCCGTCCGTGTGATCGACGCTGACGAGCGTCTTGCCGTCTGCCGTGAAGGCCAGGTCGTGGGCCTGACCCGGGAACGGCGGGAAGCGGTCGAGCGGCCGGTCGGCGATCATCTCCCACAGCCGCACCCGGCCGCCCTCGCCGGTGACGTTCGGCTGCTCGGGGTACTTGACCTTCACCTCCGGGGCGACGGTGGCGTAGGCGAGCAGCCGGCCGTCGGGCGACAGGGCGATGCCGTGCTGGTCGCCCGCCTCGATCCGCCGCACGATCTGGCCGGTCGCCGTGTCCCAGACGTGGACGACGCCGGCGTGGTCATACGTGACGACCCGCCGGCCGTCGGGCGTCGCCAGCACCCGGCTGACGACGCCGTCGCCGCCGTCGGGCGTGAGCGGCTTGCCGGTGGCCGCGTCCCAGCGGACGATCGCGCCGTGGACGGCCCCGGTCAGCGCCTTGCCGTCGGCGTCGAACCGCAGGCCGATCGCCTGCTGGTCGATCTTGAGCCGTTCGGTTCCGGTGGCGGGGTCGATGAGCCGCAGCGACGTGCCGGCGGTGGCGACCGTCTTGCCGTCCGGGGCGAACGCGACCGACCGCACCCGCCGGCTGTCGGCGAGCTTGACGTTGCGGCGTTCCTGCCCGGTGGCAACGTCCCACAACCGGAGCCGGCCGTCGTCGCCGCCGGAGGCGAGCGTCGCCCCGTCCGGCGAGAACGCCGCCGTGCGGACGCCGCCGGCGTGGCCGTTGAACTTCCGCACCTCCTTGCCGGTGGCGACGTCCCAGAGGCGGATGAAGTACTTGGGGCTGTCGTACCCGCCGGCGGCGAGCAGCGTGCCGTCCGGCGAGAACGCGGCGGCGTAGACGGCGTTCGGGTGGGCAAACGAGCGGACGACCTCGGCCTTCTCAACGTCGATCAGGTCGATCGTCTTCCCGTCCATGGTCGCGGCCAGGAACTTGCCGTCCGGCGAGAACGTCAGCCAATTGGTGATCGTGCGGCTGTTGTCGTCCTTCCGCTTAACGGCCCGTAGCTCCTGCCCGCCGGCGGCGTCGAGGAAGTGGACCGTGCCGTCGTACTGCATGGCGGCGAGCAGCTTGCCGTCCGGCGACAGGGCGACGGCCTCGTCCGAGCGGAACCCGTCGAGTTGGTAGACCGCCTTGCCGGTGGCGAGGTCGTAGGCGCGGGTCGAGCCGAGGATGCGGCCGCCGCTGGCGGCGACGGCGACCCGGCCGTCTGCCGACACGGCCAGCGACTCGATCCGCGTGCCGTGCCGGTAGCGGGCGGTGCCGAAGCGGGCGGCGGCCCCGGCCGGGAGCGGGTCGTCCCGGTTCGGGGGCGAGCCGGCGGGGTACCCAGCGGAGCCGGGTCGCTGAGCGACCGGAGGGTTATCCTTCTCTGGTCGCTCACGCTCCCAGCTCGCCCCAGCCAGGATGAGTAAACCGGCACCGGCGACGAGGGTGACGAGCGCGACGGCCGGCAGCAACTTCGACGGCCCCGCGGCTGCGGCCAGGGCGACGACCGCCGCCGGGACTGACCGCGACCCCGGGTCGGCGGCCAATGCGGCGGTGCGGGCGAGCAGGTCGGCCGGGACCGCGGTGGCGGTGACGGGGGCCACGAGCAGCGGCCGCAGGTCGCCGGCCGCGAACCCGCGGCGGCGCAACCGCTCGGCCAGCCGCTGCCGGCCGCGCTCGATCCGCCCCTTGACCGCCCCGGCCGAGCACCCCAGCCGGCGGGCGGCCTCGTCCTGCGTCAGCCCCTGCCAGTAGCACAGCACCAGCGGCTCCCGGTAGCCCGCCGGCAGCTGGTCGAGTTCCGCGTCCAGCGCCGCCAGCAGCTCTCGGGCCGTCAGCTCGTCTGCCGGATCGGTGGAGCGGTTCGCTGGTACCACCCGCGTCTCGCGCCACGCCCGCCGGCGGTCTGCTGTCCTGGCTTTGAGCGCGACCCGGCGGGCGACGCCGAACAGCCACGCGGATACCGTACCCCGCCAGCGGACCGAGCCGGCCCGCCGGGCCAGCACGAGGAACGTCGCCTGGAATGCGTCTTCCGCCGCGTGGACATCGCCGAGCACCCGGCGGCAGACGCCGAGCACCAGCGGCCCGTGCCGGGCGACCAGCTCGCGGAACGCCTCGGCATCGCCGTCGACGTAGGCGCGGACGAGGGCGGCGTCGGACTCGGCGCCGGCCGGCAGCCGGCGGAGGCGGCGGATGAGGGCGGGCAGGCTCGGCATGGCACGGACCTCGGGGCGGGTCGCTGGACACAGTGTAATGCCCGCCGCCCCGGAATCCGCACGCCGAGTTACGGCCGTGATCGCGCCAACGCCACTTTCGCCGCCCGCGTCAACCGGGCCGCCGGGTCGCCGCCCGCCAGTTCTGCGAGGAACTTGCGCGCGTCCGGCGTGCCAACGTACTCCAACACTTCGACGGCCCGCTCGGCCCGCCGCCCGTCGCCCTTCCACCCGGCCAGGACGGCGTCAAGCCGCCGGCGGACTTCGGCGTTGGCCGCGTCGCGGGCGGCCCGCACGGCCGGCTCCGCCCCGGGGCCGAGGGCGGCCAAGTCCCGCTGCGCCTGCTCCCGGGCGGCGAACGCCGGAGCGTCCAGGCCGGCGACGAGCGGGGCGACGCGGTCCGCCGGCACGGCGACGGCCGGCCGCAGCTTCGCTTTCAGCATCGCGACCGCGTCCGCTGGTGCCGCCTGCAAGCAATCGATGGCGTGAGCCGCCAGCCCGTCGCCGCCGGCCAAGTCAGCCCAGAGCTGGGTCTGCCGCGCCGGGTCGGTCAGGGCGAGCACCCGCCGGCCGGTGGCGGCCTCCACGTCCCAGACCAGGGCGGTGCCGTCGGTGCTGGTGGACGCCAGCCGCCGGCCGTCCGGGGAGAACGCCATGCGGATCACCTGTCTGTTGTGACCGCGGAGGTCGGCCACTGGCGCGCCGTTGCGGGCGTCCCGCAACCGGACGACGAAACGGCCCCGCTCGACCGATGCCGTCGCCAGCCACGACCCGTCCGGTGAGAAGGCGGCCGCGACGTCACTCAGCTGGTCGTTCGACGCCCCCCGCCAGCATTCTTGGCCGTTGGTCGTGTCCCAGACGCGGAGCGGACCGCTCTGACAGACTCCCGCCAGCCGCCGGCCGCCGGCCGACGCGGTGAGGTTGTACACCTGGATGTCCTTGGATATGTCGGACTGCCAGACGACCCGGCCGGTCGCCACGTCCCACCGCCGCAGTACCCCCCACGCCCTCACACCAACCAGCTGTCCCATCCCGACGGTGAACACCGTGCGCCCGTCGGGCGACAGGGCCACGCCACCCATGGATGTCCAACCGACCCTGAACTGGTTGACGCGCCCGCCGGTCGCCGCGTCCCAGACGGCGAGGGACATGTCTTCGGGCGTTTCGGGGCCGCCTTCCCGGAGCGTGGCCAGCCGCCGGCCGTCGGCGGACACGGCCACCGGGATGTGACCGCGGTCCGGCAATCGGTGGGCGACGCGGCCGGAGGCCACGTCGCCAACGCAAACGGTGAACTGAGACTCGCCTTCCGTGAACGCCACCCACCGCCCGTCGGGCGAGACGAGCGTGAGCGCGGTGAGCGGACTCCAGACCTTGACCGACAGCAGCCGGCCGTCGGCCGCGTCCCAGGTGCGGACGGTGGAATCCGGGTCGGCGGTGACGACCGTGCGGCCGTCCGCGGTAAAGGCCAGGAAGCCCATGTGCCACCGCGGGCCGTCGTGGGCCGCGAACGACCGCGCCGCCACGTCTCGCCGCAGCAGCGTCGTCCCACTGCCGACGAGAAGTGTGCGGCCGTCGCGGAACGCCAGCCCGCCCAGTCCCGCAAGCGTGGCAACGTCGAGCGCCTGACCGTCGGCGACTGACCAGACCCGCACCGTCCCGTCGGTGCTCGCCGACGCAACGGCCCGGCTGTCCGGGCTGAACGCCAATGACTCGATGGCATGTTCGGACTCGCCGCGCTTGCGGACGTGCCCGTGCAACTGCCGCAGCTCACGGCCGGTGGCCACGTCCCAGAGCCGGACGGTGGCGCTGCCGCCGCTGGCGAGCGTGCGGCCCTCGGGGGCGAAGGCGACGGCCTTCACGTCGGCCGTGTGGCCCGCCAGCGTGTGCCGGAGCTGGCCGGTCGCCGCGTCCCACAGGAAAACGGCCGCGGTGCCGTCCTGCGCCTCCCCGCCGGCGGCGAGCGCCCGCCCGTCCGCCGACGCGGCGAGGCTGACGAGTTTGCGGTCCGGCGCGGTCAACTCGCGGACCTTCGCCCCCGTCTTCGCCTCCCACACTGAGACGATGCCCTTGTCATCCAGCGCGGCGACGTGCCGGCCGCCGGCCAGGAACGCCAGCGCCCGCACCGGCCGGTCGCGGCCGGCGAACTCGCGGAGCACGGTCCCCGTGGTGACGTCGCCGAGCCAGAACGACATGACCGTTTTGCCGTCGGCCCCGAAGTCGCGGACGCCGACGGCCATCGTGCCGCCGTCCGGGGCGATGGCAAAGGCGGTAATGGGGTTCGTGCTCACCCGGCCGTTGACCGTGCGGGTGATGCGGCGGACCGTCTGGCCGGTGTCCAGGTCCATGACGGCGACGGCCGCGCTGGCGGCGAAGGCGACGTGCCGGCCATCCGGCAGGACGACGGGGTGAGCGATTCCGGCGTCGGAGCGGTAGCGGAGGGTGCCGAGGCGGGCGACGGCGTATTGCGGCAGCGGGTCGCCGAACCGGTCAACGGCCGGGCCGGCGGCCGGCGGCGGTTTAGGCGGGTCGTCCGTCGGGCCGGCCCCGGCCGCGAGCGCCAGGAGCCCGATGCCGGCCAGCGCGCCGACGACGGCGACCGACGCGACCAGCCGGGCCGGTCCGCCGGCGAGCGCGAGCACCGCCGCCGGGATGGCGCGCCCCCATGGCGCCGCGGCCAACCCCGCGGTGCGGGCGAGCAGGTCGGCGGGCACGGCGGCCGCCGCGATTGGGGCCAACAGCAGCGCCGCCGGCCCGAACCCGCGGCGGCGGAGCCGTTCCGCCAGCTGCGCCCGGCCGCGTTCGAGCCGGCCCTTGACGGCCCCTGGCGAACACCCCAGCCGGCGGGCCGCCTCGTCCTGCGTCAGCCCCTGCCAGTAACACAACACCAGCGGCTCCCGGTAGCCGGCCGGCAACCGCAGCAGTTCGGCGTCGAGGGCGGCGAGCAGTTCGCGGGCGGTCAACTCGTCGGCCGACTCGGCGGAACGATTCGTCCGCACCGCTCGTGTCTCGCGCCGCGCCCGCCGCCGCTGAGCCGTGCGGGCCTTCAGCGCGATGCGGCGGGCGACGCCGAACAGCCACGCGGCCAGCGCTGCCGGCCGGCGGACCGACCCGGCCCGCCGGGCGAGCACCAGGAACGTCGCCTGAAACGCATCGTCGGCCGCGTGGACATCGCCGAGCACCCGGCGGCAGACGCCGAGCACAAGTGGCCCGTGCCGGGCGACCAGGGCGCGGAAGGCGTCGGGATCGCGGCCGGCGGCGTAGGCGCGGACGAGGTCGGCGTCGGCAACGGCGGCCGGCAGGCGGCGCAGGGCACGGGCCAGGGCGGCGGAAAGGCCGGGCATCGGACGGACCCTCGCGGGCGGGGGCAGTTTACCAGATACTGCCCGCCGACGGCGGGACCGCACGGGGAATGAGGAAGAGCCCCCTCACCCCCGGCCCCCTCTCCCACGAGGGGAGAGGGGGAGAGAACTCAATAAGACCCCCTTGACGGTTCTCCCCCTCTCCCCTTGTGGGAGAGGGGGCCGGGGGGTGAGGGGATTCTTCCTCATTCCCCCCGCGGTCCACCCCCGCCCCGATTGCGTCTATACCAGTAGGGACGCATGTCGCAGACCGCCGCCGAGGCCCTGGAGCCGTTCCGCCAGTATCTACTGGTGCTGGCGAAGCTCCACCTCGACGCCCGGCTCCGCGGCAAGCTCGACCCGGCCGACGTGGTGCAGCAGACATTGCTCCGCGCCTACCCGGCCGTCGGCCAGCTCCGCGGCCGCGAGCCCGCCGTGGTGGCCGCCTGGCTGCGACGGATCCTCGCCCGCACCCTGGCCGACACCGTTCGCCACTACGACGCCGACAAGCGGGCCGTGGACCTGGAGCAGTCGTTGACCGCCGACCTGGACAAGTCGGCGTCGGGGTTGGCCGCGTGGGTGGCCGCCGACCAGACGTCCCCGAGCGAGCGGGCCGAGCGGAACGAGGACCTGCTCCGCCTGGCCGACGCCCTGGCCGGGCTGCCCGACGCCCAGCGGGAGGTGGTCGTGCTCAAGCACCTGCAAGGGCGGACGCTGGCCGAGATCGCGGAATCGACCGGGCGGACCACCGCCGCCGTCGCCGGCCTGCTCCGCCGCGGCCTGGAGGCGCTGCGGGAAAGAATGGAAGAAGAGAGTTAACCACAAAGGGCACAAAGGCCACAAAGAAAAAGGAAACTCTTCGTTCTTTCTCTTTGTGTCCTTTGTGCCCTTTGTGGTTAACTGGTTCGGAGTCTCACCATGAGCGACCCGACCGCCGCCGGCGACCCGCTCGACCAGATCATCGCCGACTACCTGCAAGCCGCCGAGGCCGGCCGGGTGCCCAGCCGGCAGGCCCTGCTCGACGCCCACCCCGAGTTCGCCGACCGGCTCCGCGCCTTCTTCGCCGACTACGACCGCCTCGACAACCGGGCCGACGCCCTGAAGCTCGCCGCCGACCGCCCGTCGGCCGAGCGGCCGAAGGTGCGCTACTTCGGCGACTACGAACTCTTGGAGGAGATCGCCGAGGGCGGCATGGGGCTGGTGTACAAGGCCCGGCAGGAGACGCTGGGCCGGGTCGTCGCCCTGAAACTGGTCCGGGCCGGGCGGCTGGCCAAGCCGATCGACATCGCCCGGTTCCGGATTGAGGCCGAGGCCGCGGCCGGCCTGGACCACCCGAACATCGTCCCCCTCTACGAGGTCGGCGAGCACGACGGCCAGCAGTACCTGGCGATGAAGTTCATCGACGGCCCGTCGCTGGCCAAGCTGCCCCGCGGCGACGTACGGGCCGAAGTCGCCCTGATGGAGAAAGTCGCCCGGGCCGTGGACTTCGCCCACCGCCAGGGCATCCTGCACCGCGACCTGAAGCCGTCGAACATCCTGACCGACGCGGCCGGCACGCCGTACGTAACCGACTTCGGCCTGGCCAAGCGGATCGACGCGGAGCTGTCGCTGACGGAGAGCGGCCAGATGCTCGGCACGGCCGGGTACGTCGCCCCGGAGCAGGCGCTGGGCAAGAAGGGCCTGACGGTGACGGCGGACGTGTTCTCGCTGGGGGCGGTGCTGTTCGAGCGGCTGACGGGCACGCCGGCGTTCCCGGGCGGGACGATCCTGGAGCGGCTGCGATCGCTGCACGATTCAGCCACGCCGCGGCCGACGGTGCTGATGCCGACGCTGCCGCGGGACCTGGAGACAGTGGTGTTGAAGTGCCTGGAGCGGGAGCCAGGCAAGCGGTACGCGACGGCCGGGATGCTGGCGGACGACCTGGCCCGGTGGCTGCGGGGCGAGCCGATCGTGGCCCGGCGGGTGACGGCGGCGGAGCGGTGCTGGCTGTGGTGCCGGCGGAACCCGACGGTGGCGGGGCTGAGCGGGGCGGCGGCGGTGCTGCTGATGGCGGGGACGGGAGTGTCTAGTTATTTCGCGGTGCAGGCGAATCGGCGGGCGGTCGAGGCAGAACAAGCACGGGATGAAGCCAAGAAAGCCCGGGACCGGGCCGAACGGAGCCAACTCGACCATGTACTCCAAGCATTCGGCAAACGTGCGAAATACTCGCAGGAATTTCCGACTCCTACGGGCCCGGCCATCCGCCATGCCACTCTTGAACTAGCCGAACTGACCGAAGATCGAATTCGGACTTTATATCTCGAACTCGCTTTGGCGGACCCAGACACAACGCCCGCGGTAGGTTGCGGAGACTTTGATTTTAACACCGAACGTGTCGCGCAGGCCGTCGTCGGGGCGAGTGACAGCCGACGGAAAGCTGCACTTACATTGCTGCTGGCCAAACAAAACGACGCTTCCGCTGATGCGCAAATCCGTGCTGCGGCCTGCCGACTGGCCCTCGAACTGGGGTCATGTGAATTGCCGGTCCACGAATCTTGGTTCTGGGGGGGGCCATTACACAACAATCTTAGCGCGGATAGGTTGACCGTTCAGCAAGTTGGCCGCCTGCATTCGGCTTGCCTGGCCGCGCTTTCTGCGCCACCGCCTCAAGTGTCTGGAAGTTCGATTAGCACTGTCCTGGCAAAGATAGCTCCGGCCTTGGACGGGGCGTCCGCGATTCAGGCCAGCGACGGCCTGGTTGCGGCGTTGGGCAAGGCGGAGGGAGAGTATGAACTGGGTAGCATCGCATACAATCTTGCGGCGTTGGCCCCGCGGCTCGACCGACACGCCGCCGCCCGAGCCAGCGACGGTCTGGTCGCGGCATTGGGGAAGGTGTCGGACACATACCCGGTAGGAAATGTGGCTTGGGCCTTAGCAGTTTTTGCCCCGTGGTTGGACGAGCCGGCCGCCACCCGGGCGAGTAACGGCCTGGTGGGGGCACTGGTAAAGGATTCCGACTGGTACTCGCGGCGGAACGCAGCAGGTGCCTTGGCCGCCCTGGCTCCGCGGGTCGACGGGCCGGCGGCTGTTCGGGCATGGGACGGGTTAGTTGAACTGCTGGGTAAGACCGTGGATCACGATGACGTGGATCACGCGGATTGGGCAGCAGCGAGGGGGCTAGTCGCCCTGGCCCCGCGGTTGGATAGGCCGGCCGCAGCTCAGGCGTGGGAAAAGTTGGTTCATGTCCTGGGCACGATCGACGACGGTGACTTGTCACAGACTGCAGCCCAGGCATTCACAGGCTTGGCCCCGCGACTGGACAGGTCAGCCGTCACTAAGGCCAGCGACGCCCTGGTCGGATCGCTGACCGAAACTGCCGAGCACCAGACGATCGAGGCGGCGGGAGAAGGCTTGGCCGCTTTGGCCCCGTACCTCGATCCATCGGCCGCCGCCAGGGCATGGACCCGCCTGGTTTGGATCTCGGATAAGAACTCCTACGACTCGGCGATCGAGGCAACGGCCAAAGGAATCGCCGCACTGGCCCCCCGACTGGACGGTCAATTCGCCACTCAGGCGGGTGACGACGTAATCAGGGCACTGGGTAACGTGTCCGACAGGCAGACATTCTGGGCGGCGTGTAGCGCAATGGCGACGCTGGCCCCGCGGCTCGACCCACCGGCAGCCGCCCGCGCCTGGAAGTATACCGCCGCGGTACTAGGCAAGACCAGAGATGGGTATGTCCTTGATGCGGCGGCAGCGAGTTTGACGGTACTGGCCCCGCGGCTGACCCGTCCAGCTGCGATCCGGTCCGGCGCGGCGTTGGCCGAAGCACTGAATGCAACGACGGGTGTCCCCGAGCTGAAGGTGGCGGTCCAGGGACTGACGGCGTTGGCTCCGCAGTTGGACGCGTCTACTGCTAGTCGGGCGTGGGATGCCGTGGCCAAGGTGGTAGCAAACCCGTCCAACAAAGCGGCACTCCAGGTGGCGGCAGACAGCCTAGCCGCGCTGGCCCCGCGGCTCGACCCCCCCACGGCCATCCGTGCCAGCGGCCATCTCGTCGACCTGCTGACCAAGACAAACGACAATGATGTCCGCAAGTCGGCGGCCAAGGCGTTGACGGCACTGGCCCCCGGCATTGATGCTCCTGCCGCGGCCCGGGCTTGTGCCGGCTTGATCAAGAGGGGGGACGAGCGGTACCGGCACTGGGTCGATCAAGAAATCAAAGCCGTGGCGGCGCTTGCTCCGCGGCTCGATTCTGTGGTCGCCGTCCAGGCGGCCGACCGCGTCCTGTTGCGAATGCCGTCAATGGGCCTAAACACGGATTTGGCCGTCGCACGAACAGCGGTTATGGCTCTGTCGGAGAAAATGGAGCCGAAGGAGCGTCAGGCCTGCCGTGCACGGATGGGGAAGGCTGCCGTAGAAGCACTACGGCACACTTACGGCTTCCACCGGCTTGATGACGGCTGGAGAGATCTGTGCCTGATCACCGACCAACTTGACTCCGTCATCGAGCGTTTGATCGCTTCCGGCAAATTCACGTTTGATGACATCGGCGAGGTGATATTTGACAACCATGAGCCTCCCCAAGTCAACGGGTATCAAGTTAGTCCGTCGCTTTTTGCAGCAACTGCCGATATGGCCACCGTCGCCGACTGCCTGCGCCACCCTGACTGCATCGGTCGGACGCGGCAGCTGGTCCTCCACCGCCTCGAAGAGCTCGCCTTCCCGCCGTCCGCAGCCGACGCCCGGCAGGCCGTCGCCGAGTCGGTCGTCACCGGCCTAACGCAGCCGCTGGCCGGCGGCGTGCTGGCGGCCGGCCGGCAAGCGAAGTGGGAGCGGCAGCGCAGGTTCCGCACCACCTGGGACGCCGTCGCCTGGCTCCGCGAACATCACCCCGAGATCGACCTCGACAAGCCGTACACGCCGCGGAAGTGACGCTGCGGTCAGCGGGACCAGTCCTCGACCACCAGCCCGGGGACCTGCCGGAAATCGCGCTGGTTGCGCGTGAGGAGGGTCGAACCGGTGGCCAATGCCACGCAGGCGATCCGCAGGTCCATCGTGTTCACGCGCCGGCATTGCGGCCGCAGGTCCGAATAGCGGCGCTGGGCCGCGGGGCCGAACGACAGGACGTTCATTTTGAGGAACCAGCGCCACAGCGCTTCGAGCTTGCCGTACGCTCGGACCACTTGCTCCGGCGTCCGCGCCCGCTGGACGTACGCTTGCCAGCCCTGGACCTGTTCGTGAAAGCTGACGATGGAAGTGGCCACGTCGTCCGGCGAGAGGCGGTCAAGCCGGGCCAAAAGCCGGTCACAAGCCGGTTGTTCGCGACCCTGCAAGATGGACAGGTGGTCGGTGTCGAGCAGAACGGGCACGACTGGCTACTTCTTGTTGCCCCGGCTCTTGCGGATTCGCCGGCCGAGCCGGACAATCTCCGCGAAATCAGCGTCGCCTTCGAAACTGCCGACGATCTGGTGATACCACGGCCGCGGGTCGCGGCTCGTCAGCCGGGCCTTGAGGTCGGCCAGTTCTCGTTCGACCCGGGCGAGACGGTCGCTCACGGTCCGCGGGGTGGTCGCCATAACGGGGATTATTTCCCGGCCCGGGGAGGAAATCAAGGCACGACCTGACCCAGCCGCCATTGAGACTCGGTGAGCCGGACCGGCTCGTTCTCGGACGTCCGCAGTGTAACCGACTGCCGTAGCCGACCCAAGGCCCGACCGCCTCGAAGGACTCGCCGTCCCGCCGTCGGCCGCCGACGCCCGGCTCCCCGGGCACCACCCCGCAACCGACCCGCCCCGCCCCGGAGTCGCCGGCCCGGCGGCGGCCGCGTATAACCTCCGCATCGAAGCGCCGTGACACGTTCCGCAACTGGACAGGGCCGGCCTCCAAACGGGGCGGGTCAACGCCCGGCGCCCGGCCGGGCCGAACCGGAGGAACCATGCGCAAGCCCTCTCCCACGACGACGACGCTGACGGCCCTGGTCGGGGCCGTGGTCCTGGCCGCCGCCGCCGCCCCGCCCGCGGCCGCCCAGACGGTGACGGGCGCGTTCACCGGCCCGATGACCGGTGCCGGCCTGCTCTCGGTGGACATCAACGGCGGCAACGCCGCGGACGCGAAGCCGA
Source organism: Gemmataceae bacterium (assembly GCA_036406755.1). Taxonomy (GTDB): domain Bacteria; phylum Planctomycetota; class Planctomycetia; order Gemmatales; family Gemmataceae; genus DASXAN01. Next base: position 4,971 of record DASXAN010001416.1, on the reverse strand, counting down.
CCCAGGGCTGGAACGGCAGCTTCGCCAGCCCCCAGTTCTTCCCCGACCAGTACGGCGTGACGTGGTCCCCGTGGGGCGGGTCGAACGCCGCGGGTAGCCAGACGTTCGGCGACGGCACCGTCTGGCCGCAGAGCGCGACCGGCCAGGCCGGCACCGCCGGCACCGCCCCCGGGAGCAACAACACGACGATCTTCAACAAGGTGTTCGGCACGACGACGGTCAGCCTCAGCGCCGCCGGCACGGCCAGCCAGTACGGCAGCCCGCCGATCAACTCCCGCGACCGCGGCGCCGCCGCCGGCAGCCCCAACTACAACGGCAACACCACCGCCGCCCAGACCGACGTGGACGCGTTCCGGGACCTGATCTTCGGGTCGGTCAGCGGCAGCAACGTCCAGGGCACCAACTACCTCCAGCTGCAGTTCAGCGGGCTGACCCCGGGCCAGCCGTACCGGATCGCCCTCTACTCCTTCGACAACGCCGCCCAAAACATCACGAACTGGACGGCGACCGCCCCGACGACGCAGCTGGGCGTGTCCGGCTGGTTCCAGCCCGGCACCAACACCTTCGCCCCCCCGGCCGACGAGCAGACGATCAACTGGCGGGACGGCGCCATGGCCGGCACGCTGCGGGCGCCCGCGACCTTCACGGTCACCGCCGACGGCACCGGCGTCGCCACGGTCTGGGGCTTCGGCGGCGACGGCCTGCCCGACCAGAACGCCGGCAACTCCTACCTCAACGCCTTCCAGATCATGCCGGTGCCCGAGCCGGCGTCGCTGGGCCTCGGCCTGATGGGGGCGGCCGCCGCCGGCGTGCTGGCCCGCCGGCGGGCCGGGAGGGCGTCCCGGCGATAGACCGGCTTCCGGATACAATCCCGGCCTCGCCGGCTGCCGTCTTTGCGGGCGGCGCCCGGCGAGCTTCCGCGTCGCGGCTGGAGCGCTTTCCGGGGCGGCGGGCCGGGAGGGCGAGGCTCCTGCCGAGCCGGTGGGACAAGCGGCTCGGCAGGAGCCTCGCCCTCCCGGCCGCCGCCCGCTCCAGCTCGGTGAAAAGCGCACTAACCGCCCGCCAACCCCCACCGCAACTCCTGATCCTGCGTGTAGGCCTTGCCCAGCGTCAGCGCCGTCGCCGCCTTCGCCAGTTCGTAGCCGAGGTAGAAGGCGTGGGCCGGGTCCATCTTCCCATCCCGCCGCAGCACCTCCGCGAACAGCGCGAACGGGTCCGTCCCCCGCAGGTGCATCGACCCGTTGATGACGTGCAGCTCGCCGCCGTCGGCGAACAGGCGGTAGTTCGGGTCCTTGATCCGCCCGGCCAGCTCCCGCAGCGCCGCCTCGCCGAGCCCCCGCACCTTCGGGTCGCGGAGCATGACGAGGTCCGGTTCCAGCCGCTTGGGCAGCACCCGCTCGCGGACGGCGTGGTACACCAGCCGCCGGGCCGCGGCCAGCTCCCGTACGCACGTCCGGCACCAGTTGATCACCTCCGTCGTCAGCACGCTGTGTACCCCGACCTCCTCGCAGAACCCGGCCAGCACCACGTTCACCCCGGCCGAGTCCACGTCCGTCAGCTCGGTCAGGTTGCCGACGCCCATGAGCATCGCGGCTTCGGGGTAGCGGCGGCGGACTTCCAGGTACCGGCCCAGCGACGCGGCAAACCCGAACCCGATCGGCTCCAGGATCGGGTCGATGCGGAACGGCACGCCGGCCTTCGTCAGCGCGGCGAGAGTGGCGTCCAAGTTAGCCCCCGGCGAGTCGCCGGGGGCCATTTGGTCCGGGACAACGACGACTTCAATGCCCCAGTCGGCCGCGGCGGCGCGGTTGGTTGCGTTGACGCTCAGGACCAGCTCGGCCCCCGCCTTCGCCGCCGCGGCGATCTCGGCGACGTTCATGCTGTCGATGGAGACGCGCAGGCCGGTGTCGCGGAGCGCCTTGACCGCGTCGCCGACGCCGGCCCAGGTGGCGCCGGGGTCGCAGCCGACGTCGATGATGTCGGCCCCGTCGGCGGCGTACCGGCGGGCCAGCGTCAGCAGCTCGTCACGCGACAGCCGCGGGGCGTGGTTGACCTCGGCGAGGATGTCGATGTCGTGGCCGCCGTAGTTCGCCGCCGGTGAGTCACCGGGGGCTAAGTGGAAGTGCTCCGGCAGGTCGCGGAGGTCCTTCGGCCCCAGCTCGGCGGGCACGCCGCCGGCGACGGCCACCGCGGCCGGGTCGCCGCGGCAGAAGCCGGGCAGGACGACCCGCTCGGTGCCCGGCGGCACGGCCAGGTGGCGGGCGACCCAGTCGGCGGTCATGAGGGCGGCGACGGTGATCGGCAGGACGGCCACGTCGGGCGTGAACCCGGCCCGGGGGGCCAGCTCGGCCAGGACGCGGCGGAGCGCCGGCTCGGCCAGCGTACCGGTGACGAACAACAGCCGGCGGGGGTCGGTCGGGGGCATACCGACAATGTAGTGGAGAACCCGGGTTAGCCGCGACGCGGAGTCCGCGGAGCGGAGCGCGGGCGCTGCCGCGCTCCGCTCCGCAACGCCTCCGCGTCGCGGCTAACCGCGCTGCCGCCGGAATCGCCGCCGGGCCAACCGCCACAGCACCCACGCTGCCGCCGCGTACGCCGCCAGCCCGACCAGCGCCCCGGCCAGCCGCGCCTCGCTCGCCCCCGGCGGCGGCGGGTCGGCCGCCGCGGCCGCCAGGTACCGCCACGTCAACGGCGGCACCAGCCCCTCCTCCAGCACCGCCGCCACCCACCGCCGGTGCGGCCCCGGCCCGGTCAGCCCGAGCCAGTAGTTCGCCGCCACCAGCGGCGCCGCCCACGTCGCCGCCAGCCCGACGAGCGCGGCCACCGCCGCCCGGCCCGTGCCCCGCGCCGCGACCGAGCAGTACAGCCCGAGGCTGGTCAGGAACGCGACGTGGACGGCCCCGGCGAGGGCCAGCCAGAACACGGCCGCCGGCGGCAGCATCCCGACCGGGATGGTCACCAGCCAGGCCACGACCAGCCCGGCCGCCAGCCAGCGGGTGCTCAGGGCGCTGCCGAGCCACTTCGCCCGCAGCACCGCCGCCGACCCGCCCGGCAGGATGCGGAGCGTGTCCAGCGTCCGCCGCTCCCGCTCCCGGCCGACCGCGACCGCCGCCCGCAACGCCGTGCCGACCATGACCGCCGTCAGGATGGCCAGGGACATGTCGCGGCCCGCCGGGTTGGCGGCCCGTGCGGCGGACTCCCAGGCCAGGTCCTCGCGGAGCCCGACGGGCGTGCCGATCGCCGCCATCCCCCGCGCCAGCCCGACCGTCAGGGCCACGCCGATCAGGGCGTAGCCGATCGTCCGCCACAGTTCGCTGGCGGCCGACCCGCCGCCGAAGTGCAGTTCCTTCCACAGCAGCGCGTCGTCGCCGACCGGCGGCACCCGCAGCACGCGGTTCCGCCGCAGCGGTTGCCGCCGGCGGCGCAGCGGCGGCCCGACGAGCGGGTGCGGGAGGAGCGTGGAGCGGATGACGGCCCCGGCCGGCAGCCGGCGGGAGGCCCGCACGAGCAGGTCGCGCTCGGCCTTGGAGAGGGGCTGCGGGCGGATGAGCCACGCGGCCCACACCAGCGCGATCAGGCCGACGGCGATGTGTCCGATGGCGTAGCCGAGCAGCACGACCGGCCACGGCTCCAGGCCCCCGACGAACCCCCACGCCCGACCGACGAGCACGGCCCAGGCGTACAGCGGGCTGCCGAGTTGTAGGACCGGGACGCACGCGGCGGCCATCGCCAGCCCGGCGGCGACGGCGTAGGTGGTGACGGCCGCCTCGCGGACGCTGCGGGCCCGGACCGAGAACAGCACCCCCAGCCCGGTCAGGCTGAACGTCGTCAGCAGGGTGACGCCGAACCCGAACGCCAGCGCCCCCCAATCGACTCCGCCCCAGAGCTGCGTCAGCGCCAGCACCGGCAGGCCAGTGAGCAGGAGCCCCGCGACGGCCAGCCAGCGGGCGGCGAACTTGCCGAACACGATCGCCGCCCCGGACAGGTCGGCGGCGAGCAGGAAGTCGAGCGTCCCCCGCTGCCGCTCCTCGGCGATCGCCCCGGCGGCGTAGGCCGGCGTGAGCAGGGCCGCGGCGGCGAACTGGACGAGCAGGCAGGTGGCGGCGAAGTCGCGGGCGAACCGGCCGGTGGCGCCGGGGGCGAGGGTGGCGTCGGCGAACAGCCGGTCCGGGGCCAGCCCGCCGGGGAACCAGCGGACGAACAATCCGCCCAGCGCGACCAGCAGGGCCAGGGCGTACGCCGTCCGCACGAGCGCCGACCGCCCGCGGCGGGCGGTGCGGACCAGGTCGTAGCGGAAGACGGACATGGCGGGGGTTCAGTGTACCCCCGGTTAGCCGCGACGCGGAGTCCGCGGAGCGGAGCGGGTATTTAGCCCCCGGTCATTGACCGGGGGCTAACTGGTCCGCGTCGCGGCTAACCGAACCAGGAGGGATCGCGATGCAGTTCAAGCCCGGCCCGATCGAGGGCGTCATCTGGCGGCCGCTGAAGAAGTTCCACGACCACCGCGGCTGGCTGTGCGAGCTGTACCGGCACGACGACCTGCCGGAACAGTTTCACCCGGTGATGGCCTACATCTCGGCCACCGAGCCGGGCGTCGCCCGCGGGCCGCACGAGCACGTCGACCAGGCCGACTACTTCACCTTCATCGGCCCGTCCAACTTCAAGATGTACCTGTGGGACAACCGCCCGGACTCGAAGACCTACGGCCACCGCGAGACGCGGGTGGTCGGGGCCGACAACCCGATGGGCCTGGTCGTGCCGCCCGGCGTGGTCCACGGGTACAAGAACGTCGGTTCGGAAGTGGGGGTGGTACTGAACGCGGCCAACCGGCTGTACAAGGGGTGGGGGCGGAAGGAGCCGGTGGACGAGATCCGCCACGAGGACCGGGCGGACAGCCTGTTCCAGCTCGACTAACCGGTTAGCCGCGACGCGGAGTCTGCGGAGCGGAGCGCTCGCGAGCGCTCCGCTCCG
>DASXAN010001415.1:0-4091 GCA_036406755.1 Gemmataceae bacterium | reverse complement strand
GAGGAGCGGAAGGTGATCGAGCGGGCCAAGGGGGCGGTGGTGCGGCGGGTGGGCGTTCAGGAGGAGGACGCGTTCCGCCGGCTGCGGCGGTTCGCCAGTGACCGGAACATGAAGCTGGCGGAGGTCGCCCGCAAGGTGCTGGCGGCGGAAGAAGTGTTCCACGACCTGGACGCGGGGTGAGTTGCAGGTTCCCTGTTTAGCCGCGAGGCTCCGCCGAGCGCGCTTACGCCAAGCGCGCTCGGCGGAGCCTCGCGGCTAAACGGGATCCTTCCCCCGGATCGGTTGGACGCCGCCGCGCCGCCGCGGTACAGTAACCCCGTCGGCTCACTCGCGCTGGGTCAGCCCACCCGATTCGTGCCCCCGCCGGGCTGCTCGCAACTCGCCGCGCCCGGCGACCCGCCCCACCCTGCTCACGACCGCCCCGCTCGCCGGCCCTTGCGCCGGGAGGCCGGCCCATGACCGACCCGCCAGCCCCCAACCTCGCCGTCGAGCGGGCCGCCCGCCTCCGGGCCGAGGCGGCCCTCCACGAGTTGGAGGACCTGCACCGCCTGCTCGTCGAGGGGGTCCGCGACTACGCCATCATCCTGATCGACCCGGCCGGCCGCATCGCCACCTGGAACGAGGGGGCCAAGCGACTGGTCGGGTACGACGAGGGCGAGATCATCGGCCGGCCCGCGGCCGTCCTGTTCACCCCGGAGGAGCGGCGGGACGGTTTGCCGGAGCGGGAGCTGCACGGGGCGGCCGCCACCGGCCGGTTCGAGGACGAGAACTGGATCGCCCGCAAGGACGGCACCCGGTTCTGGGCCAGCGGCGTGTGCAACGCCCAGCGGGACGACGCCGGCGGCCTGCGGGGGTTCGTCAAGATCTTCCGCGACCTGACCGAGCGGCGGGAGGCCGCCGACGCCCTGCGGGAGAGTGAGGAGCGGCTCCGCGTCGCCCTGGCGGCCGCCCGCATGGGCACCTGGCTGTGGCACATCGAGACCAACCGCCAGATGCTCGACGAAAGCCTGCGGGACCTCCTCGGCCTGCCCGCCGGGCAGCCGGTCATGCGGCTGGAGGACTTCCTCGCCCTGCTCCACCCGGACGACCGGGCGGCGACCGGCGAGGCGTTCACCCGGGCCGTCCGGGACGGGACCGAGCTGAGCGTCGAATTCCGCGTCGCCCGCCCCGACGGCGCCGTCCGGTGGCTGCGGGACCAGGGGGACGTGGTCCGGGATGAGGCCGGCCGGGCGGAGTTCCTGGCCGGGGCGTGCGTGGACATCACCGACCGCAAGGCGCTGGAGGGCGATCTGCGGCGGACCCGCGACGAGCTGGAGCGGCGGGTGGAGGAGCGGACGGCCGACCTGCGGCGGGCCCAGGCCCGGGCGGTGCAGGCCGAGCGGCTGGCGGCCATCGGCGAGACGATGGCCGGGCTGGCCCACGAGAGCGGCAACGCCCTCCAGCGGGCGCAAACCTACCTGGAGCGGCTGCGGTGGCGGCTGAACGACCATCCGGAGGCGCTGGCCCTGTTGGCCGAGCTGCAGAAGTCGCAGGACGACTTGTTGCGACTGTACGACGACGTCCGCGGGTACGCCGCCCCGCTCACCCTGGACGTCCATCTGACCGACCTGGCGTCGGTGTGGCGGTCGGCGTGGGAGCGGGCGGCCGGGGCCCGCGGCGCCCGCCAGGTGCAGCTCCGCGAGGCCGCCGGCTGGGGGGACCTGACGATCGCCGCCGACCCGTTCCGGCTGGAGCAGGTGTTCCGCAACCTGTTCGAGAACGCCCTGGAGGCGACCGCCGGGTCGGTCGTCGTCACGGTCGCCTGCGCCGACACGACGCTGGCCGGCCGGCCGGCGGTGCGGGTGAGCGTCCGGGACGACGGGCCGGGGCTGACGGCCGAGCAGCGGGCGAGTTTGTTCGACCCGTTTTACACGACTAAGACGAAAGGCACGGGGCTGGGCCTGGCGATCGCCCGGCGGATCGTCGAGGCCCACGGCGGCGAGATCGCCGCCGGCGACGGGCCCGGCCCCGGGGCGGAGATCGTCATCACCTTGCCACGGGAGCGGGCATGAGTCGGATACTGAGCATCGTCGTCGCCGACGACGAGTCGGCCATGCGGGACTACTTCCAGGAACTGCTGCCCCGCCTGGGCCACCGGGCGGCGGTGGCCGCGGACGGGAAGCAGCTGGTCGATCTGTGCCGGGCGTCCCGCCCGGACCTGATCATCACCGACATCCGGATGGGCGACACCGACGGGCTGGAGGCGGCCGAGGCAATCAACCGGGAGGTGGAGGTGCCGGTCATCCTGGTGTCGGCCCACCACGACTCCGAGCTCCAGGCGCGGGCCCTGCGGGACCACGTCATGGCCTACCTGGTCAAGCCGGTCAAGGAGGCCGACCTGCGGACGGCGATCGACTTGGCGATGCTGCGGTTCGGCCACTTCCAGGCGCTGAAAAAAGAGGCGGCGGACCTGAAGCAGGCGCTGGAGGACCGCAAGGTGGTGGAGCGGGCCAAGGGGGCGGTGGTGCGGCGGAGCGGGGTGCCGGAGGCGGAGGCGTTCCGCCGGCTGCGGAAGTACGCCAGCGACCGCAACCTGAAACTCGTCGAGGTCGCCCGCCAGGTGCTGGCGGCCGAGGAAGTGTTCCACGAGCTGGATGACCGGCGGTGACGGAATTCGGTCGAATGGCGGCGGCCGGCCGGGTATGCTAGCGGCGATGCGTCGCCCGTGCCGGAAGCCGCCGCCATGCTCCCCCGCGTCTACCTGGCCCGCCACGGCGAGACCGCCTGGACCCTGTCCGGCCAGCACACCGGCCGCACCGACATCCCGCTGACGCCCCGCGGCGAGGCCGACGCCCGCCACCTGGGGGAGCGGCTCAAGGGGCACTCGTTCGCCGTCGTCCTCACCAGCCCCTTGCAGCGGGCCAAACGCACCTGCGAACTGGCCGGGTTCGGCGACCGCTGCCAGGTGGACGCCGGCCTGCGGGAGTGGGACTACGGCGAATTCGAGGGCCTGAAGACGGCCGAGATCCGCCAGCGGCGGCCGGACTGGGACCTGTTCCGCGACGGCTGCCCCGGCGGCGAGGACGCCGCCGCCGTCGGCGCCCGGGCCGACCGCGTCCTGGCCCGGGTGCGGGCCGCGGCCGGCGACGTGCTGCTGTTCGCCCACGGCCACATCCTGCGGGTGATCACCGCTCGCTGGCTCGGCCAGCCGCCGGCCGCCGGCCGGTTGTACCTGTGCGACCCGACCTCGCTCGGCACCCTGGGGTACGAACATGACCACGCCGACGAACCGGTCCTCCGCCTGTGGAACGAGGCCCCCGGCTGACGCGAACGGGCCGGTCGAGTAGGGTGGGTCGCGGGAGCGGAGCGACCGAGGCCCACCGAAACGGAGGGTGAGTCCCGGCGGCGGTGGGCGTCGGTCGCTCCGCTCCCTCGACCCACCCTACACAAGCACTCTTGGAGACGCACCATGCCGATTGCCAACTTCCTGCTCCGCGAGGTCGAGCCGCTCCGCCGCAACTGGGTCTGGTTCCTGCTGCTGGGCATCGCGCTCATCGTCCTCGGCCTGATCGCCATCGGTTCGGCGACGATGGCCACAGTTGCCACCATGCTGTTCTTCGGCTGGCTGCTGTTGTTCGGCGGCATTCTGCAGATCGTCCACGCCTTCTGGGCCCGGCAGTGGTGCGGGTTCCTGCTCCAGCTCGTGGTCGGCGTGCTCCAGGCGGTGATCGGCGGGCTGATGGTCACCCGGCCGCTGTCGTTCGGGCTGGCCCTGACGCTGCTCATGGCCGTGTTCTTCGTCGTCGGCGGGGTGTTCCGCATGATCGCCGCGGCGTCGCTGCCGTTCGAGGGCCGCGGCTGGCTGCTCCTGAGCGGGCTGATCGACCTCATCATGGGGATCATCATCTGGTCCGAGTGGCCGCAGTCGGGGCTATGGGTGATCGGCCTGTTCGTCGGCATCGACCTGCTCATCCACGGGTGGTGGCTGGTGATGCTGTCGCTGTCGGCCCGGACGTTGCCGACCGGATCGGCGGGGCCGGTGGTGTAGGCGAACCCGTGGGAGGGCGAGGCTCCTGCCGAGCCGTTAGTCAAGCGGCTCGGCAGGAGCCTCG
>DASXAN010001414.1:0-2748 GCA_036406755.1 Gemmataceae bacterium | reverse complement strand
CGAGGCTCCTGCCGAGCCGCTTGCGCAAGCGGCTCGGCAGGAGCCTCGCCCTCCCGGCGTCACTCCTCCGACCGCACCGCGACCGGAATGACCACGACTTCCCCCGCCGGGGCCGCCAGCCGCACCCGCACCTCGCCCGTGAACGGCTTCCCGTCCCACTTCGCCCGGTCCAGGCCGACCCGGACCGTCGCCCGGTCGCCCGGCCCGGCCGCCCACCGGCACGCCAGCGCCGGCACGTTCCCCTCGGCCGCCTCCACCCGCACCGGCTCGCCATCCGCCCGCAGCTGCACCAGCGCGCTGCCGCCGGCCACCAGCGCCGCCCGGTTCGGCAGCGCCGCCACCCGCCGCCTCGGCTCGCGGACGACCGTCACCGGCAGCTTGAGCGCCGGGTAGTCCGGGTCGTCGGTCGTGATCGTGACCGTCTCGGCGTGCCGGCCCTCGGGGCAATCGCCGGCCGCCTCGACCCGCACCGCCCACCGGCCGGGGCCGTCATTGGATGCCGTGACGCGGAGGAACGGGGCCGACGCCGTCGCACCGGTAACGGTCAGCGGCTTCGGCCGCGGGTCGCGGACGGCGACGACCGCCGCCAGCGGCCCGTCGCCGCGGAACGCCACCGCCGCCGGCGTGACCTCGATCTCCTGCTTCAGCGTGGCCGCCAGTTCGAACGTGCGCTCGCCGGTGGCGGCGCCGCAGCGGTACGCCAGGGTGAAGGCCCACCGGTGCGGGCCGACCGGCTGGCTGAGCGTGTTCACTTCGACCCCTAGCTCGCCGCGCTGTCCCGGCTCGTAGGTTCGCTTCGCCAGCGTCGGGGCGAGGCAACCGCAGCTCGATCGCACGTCGGTGACGGTGAGCGGTTCGCGACCGGCGTTGGCGAAGGCGAAGCGGCGGACGAGCGGCGGGCCGACGCGGACTTCGCCGGCGTCGAGGACGGGGTCGGGGGCGTGAAGCGGGTCGGCCGCGGCGGCGACCGCCAGGACGAGCGCGGCGAACATCGAGACTCCTTTCTCGACGAAAACGCCGCTTGCGGCTGTGCGGGCAACTGCTCGCATAGCCGCAAGCGGCGGCGCTCTGTCGGGTCAGTGCGGCAGGCTGCGGATGCTCTTGGGCAGCGGCGGCGGGGCCGGCACCGGCGCGGCAGGTGCCGGCGGCTGCTCCGCGGCGGCCGGCGGCGGCGGGGCCGGCGCGGGAGCCGGCGTCGGCGGCGGGGCCACCGGCTCCGGGGCGGGCGGCTGCGGGGCCGGGACTTCGGCGACCGGCTGCGGCGCGACGGGCGCCGGGACCGGCGGCTGTTCCACGACCGGGGCGGGCGTCGGATTCTCCGGCACCGGGGCCGGCACGGGCGCCGGAGCCGGGGCCTGGGCCTCCTCGCCGCCGGCCGGGCTCACCGGTTTGGCGGCCGCCGTGTCGTGGCCGCGGGTGAACGGCCGCTCGCCGACCGGGGCCGGCGGCGGCAGCGTCAGCAGCGGCGGCGGCAGCTGGCCGGCCGCCACCCCTTCCCGCACCTTCGGCGGCGGCACCGTCACCGACGGCGCCTTCATCGTGCTGTACTGGGCGAAGTCCAGCCACAGCAACAGGCAGCTGACGATCATCGCGATCAGCGACAGTGCCAGCAGGCCGGTATACACGTCGCTCCGCGGCGCGTCGTCCTGGTCGAAGCGGCTGCGTGCACGGGCGGCCATTGGTTCCCCCTCCTCACCGGTCCGAAAGTGTTCCGCGTCCCCTGTGTCCCGTCACCGCCCGCCGAGCACGTGGGCGGCCACCTCGTCGCCCTGCTTGACCTGCCGCGCCCGCGGCCCGCTCAGCCGGCCGACCGCCTGCGTCGGCGTCACGTTCAGGATGGTCAGCTTGCCCAGGAACTCCGGCCGCGGCGTGAGGTGATAGACCTGTAGCTCGGTGCCGACGGTCACGCCGGCGTCGCTGCCGGGGGTGATCGTCGCCAGGTCGCCGTCCACCCGCACGACCGTGCCCCGCAGGTCCTCGGCCCGGGCGGCGGCCGCGGCGGCGCCGGCCGGGGCCGCACCCGGGGCGGCCCCGCCGCCGAGCTGCGACCGCAGCTGGGCGACCTCCCGGGACATCGACTCGATCTGCCCCTGGAGGATGGAGTTCCGCTCCTTGGCCTGCTCCCACTGGATGCGGTACTGGACCGACTCGTCCCGCAGCCGGGCCATCTGCCGGTCGATGTCGGTGATCTTCCTGTCCCGCTCGTCCACCAGCTTCTTGAGGTTGTCCACCTCGGTCTTGCGGCGCTCGAGTTCCTTCGTCTGGTCGGCGGTCACCTGCTGGCCGCCGGTGTTGGCCTTCACCAGGGCGTCATAGTCGGCCTTGGTCTTGGCGAGCTGGTCGTTGAGCGACTTGAGCTGGCCCTCCAGCCGGGTGCGGACGGCGGCCAGCTGCTGGTACTCGGCGTCCTTCCGCTTCAGGTCCTCGGCCTGGGCCGCCTCGGCCGTCTGGGCGTCGGCCCGGGCGACGGCGATGGCCGCGGTCTGCTTGCCATAGGCGTCCTTCCAGTTGATCCGGGTGGTGTAGACCATGATGATCAGCCCGGCCGTGATGACGCTGAACACCAGGTTCACGAAGACGAGAATCTTCCCCACGACGGTCATCGCACTCCTCCCGGCGGCTGGGTCGGCCCGCGGGCGGGGTCATGACACCCGCCCGACCCCCTGGGCCGGCGCGCCGCGCCTGTCTCTACGACCGGACTCCGTCGAAATGGTCGGGCGGGGACTATGCCGCCGGCCCGACCCCGTG
>DASXAN010001413.1:0-7775 GCA_036406755.1 Gemmataceae bacterium | reverse complement strand
GCGGGCGGGCGGCGGCCGGCTGTGGATGGGGTGAGGAGAAGACGGGCAGACAGAAGGCCGACAGGAGGCGCAGCACGACCGCCACGACGACGACACGGACGACGTTCCGCGGCCAGTACCGGCCGCCCGGCTCAACGCGCTGGCTGACATTCTGCGAGCAGCCGACGGACGCCATCTTCCGGGACGAACTGTTGACCACGACCGGATTGGCCGGCATGGACCTACTGGTGACGCGGGTCGAGCGGCGGGAGCCGATGACGCAGCAGACCGCCTGATGTCCAACCAACCCCGGTTCCCGCTTCTGATCCTGGCCGTGCCGAACAGCGGCCGGCCGCTGCAAGTCGCGGCGCGCTCGCGTGTAGCTCCGAAACTTGGACAGGGGGCACGGCAGCAGGCCGCCGGAGCCGCCCCGGCCGGCTGCTCGCCGGAGCGGCGACTGCCAACGACGGACGGGGCAAGCCGGTATGGGCCGGTGAACGGGAATGAGCGGAAATGAGCGGCGATGGCGAGACACTGACCCCAAAGGCCCAGCAAGCGGTCGTCGCCCTATTGACCCACCCTACTGTTGCCGCCGCGGCGGCCGCCATCGGGGTTGGCGAAAGTACCTTGCGCCGATGGCTGGCTCGCCCGGACTTCCGGGCCGCCCTCCGAGCGGCCGGCCGGAGGGCTGTTGAACATGCCGTCGCCCGCATTCAGGAGGGGGCGGCCGAGGCTGCCGAGGCGCTGCGGAAGAACCTCAAGGCGGCAAAGCCGGCGGACCGGAACCGGGCCGCGGCCATCCTGATCGACGCCAGCTTCCGCGGCGCCGACCTGCTCGACTTGGCCGAGCGGCTGGAGGCCGTCGAGGCGGTGTTGAGGAAGCGGAAGTGAACCCCGGCCGGATGATCGAACACCTGTCCGCCGAGGAGCGGCTGGCGCTGATGCTCGCCGCGAACGCCCGCGGGGACGCGGCCGAGGTCCGGCGGATCGTCGCCCGGTCGCCGGCGGCCGACTGCCGCCTGCCCGACCTCTACCCGCTCGGCGCTGCCTGGCTGCCGCTCGCCTACGGCCGACTCGTCCGCGTGCTGGACCTGGTCGTGACCGCGGTCGCCGCCCAGGGGCTGGCCAACAATGCCCACGCGACGCCGGCGGTCCGGACGAACGCGGCGCGGGACGCGAAGGTGTTCCGCCGGCTGATCCGGGTCGAGGTCCGGGCGTGGGTGCTGTTCGGCCGGGAGCGGGGGATGGACGCCCTCGGCCTGTGGCGGGACCAGCCCGGGTACGCCACCGTCCGCTGGCAGGTGAAGTTGGCGCGCAAGGACGGGCTGACGGCGAAGGCCGCTCGGGCCCTGGCCCGGGCGGCATTCCCCGGCCTGCCGCCTCCCAGGTCGGTGAACGCGGTGTTGGCGGCGTTGCGGGCCGACTTTCAAGGTTACTTGGACGTCTGGTAGGCCACGAGCGTGGAGGCGGGGATGAACGCGAACCGGCTGGCGAAGCACCTGGACGGGCGGCTGACGCCGGGGGAGCGGCTCGGCCTGTTCTACGCGGCCCACGTCCGCGGGGACCTGGCCCAGCGGGACCGGCTGACGCGGGAGGCGCCGACCGAGGCATGGGCGCTGCCCGACTTCTACCCGCTGTCGTCGAGCTGGTTCGCCGTCGCCACCCTCCAGTTCATCAGGGCGCTCGACCTAGTGCTGGCCGCCCGGCGGATGCGGGCGGCGGCAGAGGAGCCGGCGCGGGGCGCGGCGGCCCAGGCCCGGATGGCCGCATGCGCCGACCTGGCTGGCTACCTACTGCTCGTTCACGCCCGGGCGTGGCGGCGGCTGGGGCGGGAGCACGGCATCGACGCCCTGGCGCTGTGGAGGGACCTACCCGGGTGGGACCAGCTGCGGGAGGAACTGGGCATCACCCACCGGGCCGGCCTGACGCCGGCCCGGGCGGCGGCGGCGCTACGCGGGACAAAGGCCCGGCCCGACGGCGGCCGCGGCCGGGTCCGGACCGTACGGTCCGTGCTCGCCGAGATGCGGGCGGAGTTCGACGCCTTCACCGGGTCGTGGAAGGATCCGACCACAGGTGGGCCGGCCGACCTCGACGGGTAGCCGTGAGGGTGGCCATGCTGGCCGCAGACGCCGAGGTCACCGGGCCCACGTCCAGCCCGGGTTCGACGCATACCCGTCACCGGGTTGTGCCCGTCCAGGGCGGCCGAATGCCCGGCCGGTTCGAGGTTGGGACCACCGCCGAACTACCTCATTACATGAATCATCTGAACTGGGCGACGTAAAACGTGGCCCGCCTCTTCTCCGTGAGCTTTGCCGCGTCGGTTTGCGGCCGTGCCGCGACGGTTGTGGGGCTGGTTCCCTTGCGGTGAACTGATGGCCTGACGCCGATCGTTCGGGTGCCGCGCCGGGAGCTGAACCCACATGGTCACTGGGATCCGGGACTTGACCCGGCACGGGCCTATGCGCGGCCAATCGAGTCTGCTAAAACGGGTCTACTACAAGCCGAATAGACTGAAGGCCGGTCTGTTGCGGCGGGTGATGAGAATTGCCGCGACGGGCTTGGCCCAGAGGGTCGGCCGTGACCACCGCCCAGTCAGCTCCGCCGACACTGCTCGGCCCACCGGCCTCGCCGAATTTCCAGTTCCTGGCCGTCCACGACCCGATCCTCGTGCGGTACGCCGTCCAGGCCGAGCGGTATCTGTTCGACGACTCGCCGACCGCTCTGTTCAAACTCCGCCAGTTCGCCGAGCTACTGGCCCAGCAAGCCTGTGCCTACGTGGGCATCCTCACCACCCCGCGCGACGAGTTCACCCGAGTCCTCGGACTGCTGCGGGACCGACGGGCGGCGACAATCGACGTCCTTGACCTATTTCACGGTCTGCGGAAGGCCGGAAACGCCGCCGTCCACGAGGGCCGCGGCACCCGGTCCGAGGCGCTTCACCAGTTGCGAATGGCCCGCCAACTGGCCGTCTGGTTCCACCGGTCGTTCGCGAACGATGCGGCCTTCGCCCCCGGCCCATTCCTCCCGCCGCCGGACCCCGCCCAGGCCGGAGCCGAGCTGCGGGACGAGCTGGAGCGGCTGCGCACGCAGGTCGTCGAACATCGGCAACTGGCCGAGCAGAGCGCGGAACAGGCGCGGCAGGCGACCCTGACGGCCGCCCAGGAGGCCGAGCTGCGGCGTCAGGCCGAGGCCCGGGCCGAGGCGACCTACGGGGAGCTGAAAGCCGCCCTGTCGCTCGCCGAGGAAACTGAGGACCAGCTCGCCGCCGAGCGGACGCGGTTCCAACTACAGTTGGCCGGCGTCCAGGCGGCAGCGGCGGCACAGCCCGCGGAGGTCGCTCAGGCGGTCGTGGCCCAGGCCCAGCAGGCCGCCAGCCTGCTCGACCTCGACGAGGCCGCCACCCGGAGGATCATCGACCAGCGGCTCCGGGACGCCGGCTGGGAGGCAAACTCGGAGACCATCAGTTTTGCGAAGGGGGTGCGGCCCCAGAAGAGCAAGAACCTCGCCATCGCCGAATGGCCCACCGGCAGCGGCCCCGCCGATTACGCCCTGTTCGTTGGGCTGACGCCCGTCGCCACGGTCGAGGCCAAGAAGGCGATCAAGGACGTGCCCGGGTCGATCGAACAGGCAAAACGTTACAGCCGCGACTTCGCCGTCCACGGCGACGCTACGCTCGCCGGGCCGTGGGGCGACTTCAAGGTGCCGTTCTGCTTCGCCACCAACGGCCGGCCGTTCCTGCAACAGATCCGCACCAAGAGCGGCATCTGGTTCCTCGACGCCCGCCGGGCCACGAACCTGTCGCGGCCGGTCGACGGGTGGTACTCCCCGGCCGGGCTGGAGGCCCTGCTCGCCCAGGACGCCGCCGCCGCCGACCGACGGTTGTACGACGAATCGCCGTCGTTCCTGCCGCTGCGGGATTACCAAATCGCGGCCGTCCGGGCCGTCGAGCAGGAACTGGCGGACGGCCGCCAGAACCTGCTCGTCGCGATGGCCACGGGGACGGGTAAGACCCGGACACTGGTCGGGCTGGCGTACCGCCTCATTAAGGCCAAGCGGTTCCGCCGGGTGCTGTTCCTGGTGGACCGGTCCGCACTCGGCGAGCAGACTGCCAACGCCTTCAAGGACGTCAAGCTGGAGAACCTCCAGTCGTTCACCGAGATCTACGACGTCAAGGAACTCGGTGACGTCGCCCCCGGTCCGGACACTCGGTTGCACATCGCCACCGTCCAGGGAATGGTCAAGCGGCTGCTCTTCCCGGACGAGAACGCCCCGCCGCTTCCGGTCGACGCCTACGACTGCCTCGTCGTGGACGAGTGCCACCGCGGCTACGCCCTGGACAAGGATCTGTCGGACAACGAGCTGCTCTTCCGCGACGAGGCCGACTATGTCTCCAAGTACCGCCGGGTGTTGGACCACTTCGACGCGGTCAAGATCGGGCTCACGGCGACCCCGGCCCTGCACACGGTCGAGATCTTCAGCAAGCCAGTCTACTCCTACAGCTACCGGCAAGCTGTGATCGACGGCTGGCTGGTCGATCACGAGCCACCGATCCGCGTCGTCACCAAGCTGGCCGAGGACGGCATCACCTGGAAGAAGGGCGAGGTGATTCAGTCGTACCTGCCGGCCACGGGGCAGATCGACCCAATCACTACCCCGGACGAGGTGCAGGTCGAGATCGACGAGTTCAACCGGACCGTGGTCACCGAAAACTTCAACAAGGTCGTCTGCGCGGAGTTGGCCCGGCACATCGACCCGAGCCTTCCCGGCAAGACGATCGTCTTCTGCGCGACCGACAGTCACGCCGACCTGGTCGTCGATCTGCTGAAGGCGGCGTTCGCGGCCCAGTACGGGGCGGCCGAGGACGACGCGGTGATGAAGATCACCGCGGCCGCCGACAAGCCGCTCCAACTCATCCGCCGGTTCAAGAACGAGCGGCTGCCGAACGTGGCCGTGACGGTGGACCTGCTGACCACCGGGATCGACGTGCCGGAGGTGACCAACCTGGTCTTCCTGCGGCGGGTCCGCAGCCGCATCCTGTACGAGCAGATGCTCGGGCGGGCGACCCGGCTATGCCGGGACCTGCACACGCCCGGCGAGGACAAGGAATGCTTCCGCGTCTTCGACGCCGTGGACCTGTACGCCGCCCTGGAGCCGTACTCGGCGATGAAGCCGGTCGTCGTCCAGCCCAACATCACATTCGCCCAGCTCGTCCGGGAGCTGGCCGCGGCGCCGACGGCCGACGCCCGCCTGGAAGTCCACGAACAACTAATCGCCAAGCTCCAGCGCAAGCGGCGGGCCCTGACCGGGGCAAACGCCGACCGTCTTGCCGCCCTGGCCGGTGCCGACCCGGGGCAATTCGTGCGACAGTTGCGGTCGTTGACGCCCGAACAGGCGCGGGACTGGCTGGCCGGGCGGCCGCAGGTGGTCGAGTTCCTCGACCGGGCTGGTAGCCCGGACCCGCGCCGCATTCTCATCTCGGAGCATGACGACGAATTGCGGCGGGTGGAGCGGGGCTACGGGACGGCGACGAAACCCGAGGACTACCTGGAGTCGTTCCGGGCCTTCGTCGCGTCGCACCTGAACGACATCCCGGCGCTCCTGGTCGTGACCCAGCGACCCCGTGACCTGACCCGGCAACAGCTCAAGGAACTCAAGCTGGCGCTCGACGCGGCCGGGTTCACCGAGGCCGGGTTGCAGACGGCGTGGCGGGAGGCGACCAACCAGGACATCGCGGCCACGATCATCGGCTACGTCCGGCACGTCGCGGCCGGCGAGCCCCTGCTTCCGTACCGTGAGCGGGTGCGGAAGGCGATGCAAAGAATCCTGGCCAGCCGGCCGTGGACGGCCCCGCAGCGGAAGTGGCTGGAGCGGATCGGCAAGCAGGTGGAGGTCGAGACGGTGGTGGACCGCGACGCCCTCGACCACGGCCAGTTCCGTGCGGAGGGCGGGTTCGCCCGGCTAAACAAGGTGTTCGACGGGAGGCTGGAGGATCTCCTCCGCGACGTCACCGATGCCGTCTGGCGGGTGGCCGCGTAACGGAGTACGGATGAGCACGACACAGGACATCGTCGCCAAGCTGTGGAACCTGTGCCACGTCCTCCGGGACGACGGCATCACCTACCACCAGTACGTCACCGAGCTGACCTATCTGCTCTTCCTCAAGATGATGAAGGAGACGGGACAGGAAGGGCAGCTGCCGAAAGCCTACCGGTGGGATGACCTGGCCGACAAGGAAGGGGTCGAGCAGCTCAACTTTTACCGATCCCTGCTCGTCCACCTGGGCAGCGAGGGCAGCGGGCTCGTCCGGACTATATTCGCCAACGCGGCCACCTCACTGCGCCAGCCGAAGAACCTCGGCAAACTCGTCCAGGATATCGACGGCCTCGACTGGTACACCGCACGTCAGGAGGGGCTGGGCGACATGTATGAGGGGCTGCTGGAGCGGAACGCTAGCGAGAAGAAGAGCGGCGCCGGCCAGTACTTCACCCCGCGGCCGCTCATCGACTGCATGGTCGCCCTCCTCAAGCCGCAGGCGGGCGAGGTCGTACAGGACCCGGCGCTCGGGACCGGCGGCTTCCTGATCGCCGCCGACCGCGACATCAAGGCGCGGACAGACGACCTGTTCGGGTTGTCCGAGCGGCAGCAGGAGTACCAGCGGAACGAGGCGTTCGTCGGGATGGAGCTGGTGCTCGATGCCCACCGGCTGGCGCTGATGAACGCCATGCTGCACGGGATCGTGGGCCGGCTGAAGCTCGGAGATACACTGTCGCCGGAGGGGGCGAAACTGCCCAAGCCGGACGTCATCCTGACCAACCCGCCGTTCGGGACCAAGAAGGGCGGCGGCCTGCCCACTCGCGATGATTTCACCTACCCGACCAGCAACAAGCAGCTCTGCTTCGTCCAGCACTGCTACCGCGCGCTGAAGCCCGGCGGGCGGTGCGCGATGGTCGTGCCCGACAACGTGCTGTTCGAGGCCGACACCGGGGCCGACGTCCGCCGCGACCTGATGGACAAGTGCGACCTGCACACCATCCTGCGCCTTCCCACCGGGATCTTCTATGCCCAGGGCGTGAAAACGAACGTGGTGTACTTCACCAAGGGGGCGGCGAAGGACACCGGCAACACGAGGGCGATCTGGATCTATGACCTGCGGACCAACATGCCGCAGTTCGGCAAGCGGACGCCGCTGATGCGGGAGCACTTTGGCGAGTTCGAAAAGGCGTTCGGCGACGACCCGCATGGCAAGGCCAAGCGAAAGGATGGGGGCGAGCAAGGGCGGTTCCGCAAGTTCAGCCGCGAGTGGATCCGGAACGAGAAGAAGGACAGCCTGGACATCTTGTGGCTGCGGGACGAAAACGCTACCGCGGCCGGCGACCTGCTGGAGCCGGGCGAACTAGTGACGCGGATTGCCGATCGGCTGCGAACCGCACTGAACGAGATGGAGAAGATGGGGGCGGACCTCGCGGGAGGTTCGGCATGAGCGATGCCGACGAGCTACCGCTGGGGTGGACCGAGATCAAATTGGGCGATTTGGGGATCGGTCGCTCAAAACCCTGCGAGCCCCGGAAGCAACCAACCACCGTTTTCGAGTTGTGGAGTGTCCCATCATACGGCACGGGAAAGCCGGAGGTGAAGGCCGGCTCAGAGATTGAGTCTGGCAAGCAGTATGTCCAACCCGGTGATGTTCTGCTATGCAAAATCAACCCGCGACTTAATCGTGTCTGGCTGGTTGGCCCAACGGGCGAACACCCTCAAGTTGCGTCCACCGAATGGATTGTGATACGCACTAAAATATG
>DASXAN010001412.1:0-4043 GCA_036406755.1 Gemmataceae bacterium | reverse complement strand
AGCCTCGCCCTCCCACTCTATCAGATCACCCACCGGCCGGCGGTGCCGTCGGTGCGGCGGACCTGGGTCCGCGGCCGGCCGCCGGACGTCGTGCGGCGGAAGGCCAGCGGGACGACGGCGCTGGTGAGTTCCTTCGCCTTGCAGTCCGGCTGGGCCGGGGCAAGGTCCGTGCCGTCATGGCGGAAGAGCCGGAGGCGGCGCGTGTCTCGGTGGATTACCAGCAACTCGCGGACGCCGATGCGGGCGTAGAACGGGATTTTCGCCTTCGTCTCGTCGCCCGGGCTGTGGATTTCAACGAGAAAATCCGGCCCACCGCAATAGTGGGTGTCGCAATCCACGGCCCGACTGCCGTCCAGCACGACGACGATGTCAGGGACACGAACGTTCTTGAGCCAGTCCGGGCCGGGTCGGTCGCTGACGTTGGCGCCGAGCAACACCTGGTCCCCGCCCGACTTGTCGAGCACTTTCATCAGAATCAAACCCACGTCGCGGAGAATCGCCTGATGTTTGATCGTCAGCGTCGGCGGGATGACGTACACCCCGTCCCAAATCTCGTCGTGGCCGTCGATGCCGAGCCGGCGGCGTTCGTCAATCATCGAGTCCGCCAGCTCGGCGTTCACGACCCGGACGATCATGTCGCCCGCCCCGCCGCCTGCACGTCCGGCTCCGCCGCCTCGTCCGCGGCCGGCGTATCCAGCACCTCCCGCACCTTGCGGGCCAGCACCTCCGGCGTGAACGGCTTCTGCAAGAACGCCGCGTCCTCCGCCAGCACCCCGCGGCGGACGATCGCGTCGTCCGTGTACCCGCTCATGAACAGCACCTTCATCTTCGGCCGGACCGGCTCCAGCCGGGTCGCCAGCTCCAGCCCGCTGATCCCCGGCATGACCACGTCCGTCACCATCAGGTGCAGGTAGTCCCCGCCCCGCCGGCCGACCTGCTCCGCCTCCGCCCCGTCCCGGGCCTCGATCACCCGGTACCCGTAACTCGCCAGCACCTTCGCCGCCAGCCCGCGGACGGCGTCCTCGTCCTCGACCAACAGCACCGTCTCCGTCCCGCCCCGCACCGACAGGTCCAGGTCGTGGGCCGACCCCGGCTTGGCCGGCCCGGCCGCCTGCGGCCACAACACGCGGAACACCGTCCCGCGGTTGAGCTCGCTGGACACGTCGATGTGCCCGCCGGACTGGACGACGATGCCGTACACGGTCGCCAGCCCCAGCCCGGTCCCCTTGCCGGACTCCTTGGTGGTGAAGAACGGCTCGAAGATGCGGGCCTTCGTCTGGGCGTCCATGCCGTGGCCGGTGTCGGCCACGGTCAGCAGCGCGTACCGCCCCGGCCGCAGGCCCGGCTGGTTGGCCGCCGCCGTCACGTCCACCTTCACCTCGCCGGTCGTGATCGTCAGCGTCCCGCCCTTGGGCATGGCGTCCCGGGCGTTGACGGCCAGGTTGAGGATGACCTGCTCCAGCTGGCCCGGGTCGGCCCGGACCGGGGCCAGGCCGTCGGCCAGGTGGGTGACGAGGGTGATGTCCTCGCCGATCAGCCGGCGGATCAGCTTGTTGATCTCGGTGATGACGCCGTTGAGGTCCAGCGGCCGGGGATGGAGCATCTGCTTGCGGCTGAACGCCAACAGCTGCCGGGTGACGGCGATGGCCCGGTCGGACGCCCCCTGGACCTCCTTGACCGCCTCCTGCGCCTTCTGGTCGAGGCTGGAGTTGTTGGCCAACAGGTCGCTGTACCCGGAGACGACGGTGAGCAGGTTGTTGAAGTCGTGGGCGACGCCGCCGGCCAGCCGGCCGACCGCCTCCAGCTTCTGCGACTGGCGGTACTGCTCCTCGAGGGCCCGCCGCTCGGTCACGTCCTTGAACACGAACACGGAGCCGATCTGCCGGCCGTCCTCGCGGATCGGGGTGGAGGTGTACTCGATCGGGAAGCAGGAGCCGTCCTTGCGCCAGAACACCTGGTCGTGGGAGCGGAAGGTGGTGTTGGCGGCCAGGGCGTCGCGGACGCGGCCGTTGGCCCCGGCGACGGGCCGCTCGGCCAGGGCGGCCAGGTCGGCCCCGAGCAGCTCGTGCAGCTCGTAGCCGAGCATCCGCAGGGCGGCCGGGTTGACGAACGTGATCCGCCCGCCCAGGTCCAGCCCGCAGATGCCCTCGCCGGCGGCGTACAGGATCATCTCGTAGTGGCGGCGGAGGTGCTCGTAGGCGATCTCGGCCTCTTGCAGCAGCTTGCGGCGGTCGATCTGCTCGGCGGCCCGGCGGACGACGGCCGGGAGCAGTTCCAGGAGGGTGCCGTCCTTCATCAGGTAGTCGAGGGCGCCGGCGCGGAGCTGCTCGGCGGCCCGCTTCTCGTCGCCGTGCTCGGCGAGGACGACGTGGGGGACGGACTGGTTGCGCTCGTCGAGGGTGCGGAGGAGTTGCTCGCCGGTCATGTCCGGGAGCTTGAGGTTGACGAGGAGCAGGTCGGGGGGCGGGGTCCCAGCCGAGCGGGTCGCGGCGAGGCGGTCGAGGGCGGTGGCCCCGTCGGAGGCGACGGCGGTGCGGAACCCTTCGCGGCGGAGGTATTTGCCGATGAGGTCGGCGAGGCGGTCGTTGTCGTCAACGACGAGGATGGTGCGCGGGGCGGTATTCATGGCCGGCGGACCTCCGGCGGACTGTGGGGAATAAGGCCGGCGGTGACGGGAACGGTCCGGCCGAGCGCGACGGTCATGGGTAACACTATACTACTGCCGCGGCGGCGCGGCCGCCACGGGAGCGTGTGATTGGCGGGGACGTGAATGTCCGATCTGCGGCAGGATTCGATGAAACGCCGATACCCATTGCGCTGTCAGGGGTTGGCGCGTCAAGCCGGGGCCAGATGCCATCTCCCGGATGGAGTGCGATGACGCGGACTGCCCAGCTCATTCCGCTGTGCCTGGCCGGCTGGCTGGCCCTGCCGGCCGGGCCGGCGCAGGCCCAGGTGGTGACCATCCTGCACTCGTTCGCCGGCGGAGCTGATGACGGGAAGAATCCGTCTGGCACCCTGACTGCGTCGGGCTCGACCTTGTACGGCATGACCCCAAGCGGCGGCGCCGCCGGCCCCGGCACGGTGTTCAACATCAACGCGGACGGCACCGGGTTCGGCCTGCTGCACTCGTTTGCCGGCGGGGTGAACGACGGCCAGAATCCGACCGGTTCGCTGACCATGTCCGGCTCGATCCTGTACGGCATGACACAGGGGGGCGGCAGCGCTGCCAACGACGGCACGGTGTTCCGGATGAACGCCGACGGCACCGGCTTTTCCCTGCTGCACTCGTTCGTCGGCGGGGCCGCCGACGGCAGCGGCCCGCTCGGCACGCCGGCACTGTCCGGCTCGACCCTCTACGGCATGACCAGCCAGGGCAGCGCCGCCAACCTCGGCACGGTGTTCCGGATGAACGCCGACGGCACCGGCTTTTCCCTGCTGCACTCGTTCGACCCGGCCGCCGGCGACGGCTGGGCCCCGGCCGGCTCGCTGACCCTGTCCGGCACCACCCTGTATGGCACGACCAGCAGCGGCGGGGCCGCCGGCGACGGCACCGTGTTCAAGATGAACGCCGACGGCACGGGCTACGGCCTGCTCCACTCCTTCGCCGGCGGCCCGGACGACGGGGCCGGCCCGGTCGGTACGCTGACGCTCGTGGGCTCGACCCTGTACGGCACCACCCCGACCGGCGGGGCCAACGCCCTCGGCGTCCTCTTCGACATCAACACTGACGGCACCGGCTACGACGTGCTCTACTCGTTCGCCGGCGGCCCCAATGACGGGGCCAACCCGGGCGACGTGATCGTCTCGGGGTCCGCCCTTTACGGCATGACGGGCACGGGGGGCACCAGCAACCTGGGTACCGTGTTCAGCTTCCCGATCTCGGTCCCCGAGCCGTCTACCCTGGCGCTGGTGGTGGCAGGCGGGGGCGTGGCCGTGTTGGCCTGCCGGCGGCGAAAACCCATCCCAATGTCCGCCGGCTAACGTCGGGTAGCCGCGCCGCCCGTAACCGCCACAATGGACCCCGACGGCCGGTCGCCCCGTCG
>DASXAN010001411.1:0-1747 GCA_036406755.1 Gemmataceae bacterium | reverse complement strand
ATGAGGGTGCTGTAGGTGAGCTGGGCGGCCAGGTCGCCCTGGAACGCCCGCCGGTACCACCGCCCCATGACGTACCCGATCAGCAGGTACTTGAGGCCCCCGAAGTACCCGAACGACGTGAAGCAATCGGCCATCCCGGTCGGGGTGATTCCGACCGTCCCGCGGCGACGGTTGTTCTGGTCCGCGATGTCTTCGATGTCGAACTTCAGATCCTCCTTGGTCTGGTGCCCGAAGATTTGCCCCGGGAAATAGGCGTGGACCAACTTGTTCCAGTGGATCTTGCCGTACTCGTAGGCCCCATCCTCGGATGTGGCCCAGATGACCTCACACCCGTTCCGGACCTCCGCCCCGCCGCGGTCGAGCGTGTCCTCGAAGGACTTGATGAAGTCGGCCGTTTCCACCTTCTCGATGAAGCCCATGTCCGAGGCCCGGAAGTGGTCGACGCTCGTGCTCCACAACGTCCCGCCAACGAACAGGGCGGTTATCAGGATGGCCGGGATCTTCTTCCTCCGGACCAGGGCGAAAGTGAGCAGGGTGATGAACACGAACTCCATGGCCGGGGCACGGCGGGCGAACAGGATGACGACGACCAGGTAGTTGAACGCCCCGAACAGCGCCAGGATCAACGTCAGGGCCGTCCGCCGGCGCCAATACAGCAGTAGGGCCAGGGCGTAACCGTACCGGTGGACGGCCTGGAAAAAGATGACGATGACCATCGGGCCGGACATGCCGCCCTGCGTGTTCGTCCGCCGCGCGATTTCCTCGGCGAAGACGACCTGGCTGAGGTAAGTGACGAAGGCGGTGACGCACATCAGCAACAGGGCCGCCTCGGTCACCCGCCGCTCGTCATAGACGGCCATCCGCCGCAAACCGCCCCCCGGGTGGCGGTAGCCCCACGCGTCCCCGGCAAAGGCGCAGACCATGCACGTCAGGGCCACGACGATGAACATCTCCATCGCGCCCTCCGGGACCGCCCGGGCCTTGTTCAGCCCGTACACCTGCGGGAGGATGAAGCCGGCGATGGACGCGCCCATCAGGCTGGCGAACCGCAGGCTGCGGTTCGGGCCGGTGAACCCCCACCCGACCAGGGCGACGCAGGCCAGGCAGAGCACAATGAACAGCGCGTCCGCGGTGGTCCAGTATTGCTGCATTGGGAATCAGGTCGATCGGGGCCCGGGAAGCAGGTCCATGCTCGCGGGTCGTCGCCCGCCTGTGGAAAGCGGATCGGGCTGAAGGTGACGAGTTCGCGTATTACCTGAGTGTAAACCCCGTCGGGGGGATAGTCCAGGGCAACGTGGCGGCCCCGGCCGGTCGGCTACGGCCCGGCCGGGCGGCGGGGCGCCGCGGCGACGGCGTCGAGCCGGTCGATGAAGGCCGCCAGGGAGAAGGTCTGTGCCTTGGCGACCGCTTCACGCCCCATGGCCTCCAGCCGCGGCCGGTCGTCGGCGAGTTCGGCAATGGCTGCGGCCAGGGCGGTCGTATCCCCGGCGGGGACGATCAACCCGTCCCGGCCGTGCTCGACGACGGCCCCACAGTTCGGGGTGGCGATCACCGGCAGGCCGTGGGCCATCGCCTCCAACTGCGTCAGGGCGAACCCGTCGGACAAGGTCGGCAGGACGAACAGGTCGGCGGCCCGGTACGCGGCCGAGGTCCGGTCGCGGGTGGCCCGGCCGAGGAACTCCATGTTCGGCGGGGCCGACGTGACGGCCGCCCGAGAGATGCCTATCGGGCCGACCACCATGAACCG
>DASXAN010001410.1:0-3015 GCA_036406755.1 Gemmataceae bacterium | reverse complement strand
CGCCCCCGGATGTGCTTGTTCGACGGCCGCCTGGGCGTACCCCGGATAGTCGGCGGACCACTCGTAGCCGCTCAGGACCGTGGCGTGGCAGGCGTAACCGAACAGCACGGCCCGCACCTTGCCGTCCTTCGCCCGCACGGCCAGCACCGGCACGTCGTGATCGACCGGCCCCTTCAGCCGGCCGAGGTCACGCATCTTCGGCACGGTCCCTTCCGGGTTGTTCCGCCGGTTGACGGCGAACGTCACGTAGCCACGACCGCGGCTGAGGTCGGCCGGGGCCAGCCCGGAGATCGCCGAGCCGACGAGGGCGACGAGCTTCGGCTGGAGGTCCCGGGAATACTCCTCGACCAGCCGCGCCTGCTCCGCGTCCAGGCCGTACATCGCGATGAGGTTGCCGCGGACCACCGGCCCCGAGTGGGTGTGGGACACGGACAGGAACACCGCCTCGCGCGGCAGTTGGTACTTCGACTTCAATTCGTCGGACACGGCCGTTGCCAAGTCGCGGGAGATGCCGACCAGGTCCATCGTGACGACCACCGCCCGCCGGCCGGTCGGGTCTTCGATCGCGAGCGCCTTGGCGTACAGGTCGCTGAGCGTCCCGTCGGCCGGCTTGGTCCGGCCGGCGTAGCCGGACAGCCACATCGGCCGCTCGGGCGTGATCTTGACCGCCGCCGTCCCCGCCCGCCACGTGCCCGCCGGCGGCCCGTCCGCCCCGGCGGGGGAAATCCAAAAACCCAAGCACCAAATAACAACAATCCACTTGAGATTTGGGATTTGAGATTTGGGATTTCGCATCATCGGCCCCTCGGCGGCACGACTCGTGGGTCGGACAGGTCGAGCCGGCACATGATCTGATTGTAATCGTACCGCGGCGTCGGATTCGGGTTGCCGGAAAAGGTGTGCGAATAGGTCCCCTCGAAGTAGATCACCCGGCCGTTGTCCTTGGCGAAGCCCGGGTGTTGCTTGGCGTTGTAGAAGCCGTAGCGGTCGTCGCTAACGACCCTGACGGCGTCGCCCCACGGACCGGTCGGCGTCTGGGCTTCGGCGTACCAGACCTCGCCGAGAAACGACGTGCCGCCGGTTCCGACGGCAATCACGACCCACCGCCTGCGGTGCTTGTTCCAATACACCGACCCGCCGCTGCTGTCGGTGAAGCGCGTGACGCCGTGGACGGTCCGCAGCTCGACGAGTGGCACGCCCCGGCCGGTCTGGGCGTCGATCACTTTGATCGTGAAGTGGCCGTCGGCCGGCCCCCGTTGGGCGACCGTCAGCGCGAGGAAGTTGAGCAGGGTCGGGAGCACGGTCCACCAAGGCGGGCGGGATCGTACACGCGGACGGCAGCGGTGTTAGGGTAGTCGGACGGACCTGGCGCCACAAGGATGTGACCGGCACGGTCAGCGCGACGGGTCGGGCAGCAGCGATCGCAACGCCGCTCGAACGGCCGGCTCACGGGGAACGAGCGTGGTCGCCGCTCGGCGGGCGAAGCTAAACAGCCCCACCGAACGCGGCCATTCCCCGACCTGCTGCCGTACCGCCCAGGCGGTCGCCAGCAATCCCGGCCTCCGGTTCTGCCACGGATCGCGCCCGACCGCCGGGTGCGCGTCCCACGCCATGAGGCGCCAACCGACATCCGCCTCCCGCCAGAGCAAGTCGATCCGCCCGGCCGGCGTCGGCGCAGCTTCCCCGGGCAACGGCCAAGCGAACAGGAACTCCACGTCACGCCACAGTTCGGACGCGCCTGCAACTTGCCGCCGGTGTTCGGACGCGGCGAACGCCACCAAGCCGCCGGCCAAGTCGTCCCGCAGTCGGACCGGGTCGCTGGCGCACCTCTCGGTAGCCACCGCATCGGCGAGCGGTTGCTGCCAGCCGTCTTCGTCGGCGAAGTCCCATGTCCGCACTACCGCCCGCAGAATCCGCTCCCGCGGCCCGCCGCCCGGCCCTACGGATACTTGCCCTTCGTGCGACTCGTGGACGAACAGGCCCCCGTCACCCTGCGTGAGGGCCACCTCCAGCGCCGCCAGTTCCATCACGGCCCCGGCCGGTCGCCGCACCGCGATCGGGGCGACGGCGGCCAGATCGGTCGCCGTCAACGGCGGCGACGGCTCGCGCTCGCGCCGGGGCCGCGCCGCCTCCTCGAAGGAATCGTCCGGGCCGATGACGCGGACGGACGGCCGCTCGGACTCGGGAATCGCGGCATCCCGGCACTCGCCGGTATCCAGGTGAAACCGTTCGGACAGCACCGTGATCGCCGTGTTGACCGGCCTGACCGGTTCAGGAATGCTGGCCGACAGGACCAGGTAATCCTCGGCCCGCGTGCAAGCGACGTACAGCGTCCGTAAGTCTTCGTACCAGTCGGCCAATTCCTCGCGCGCCTGCCACAGCTTCCAGCCGAAGTCGGAAAACAGCGGCGGGTCCTCGTCCGCCGGCGGCCGCGCGACGCACCCGAGCCGTGCGTCCCAGCGTGCCGCCGGCACGTGCGCGCCGCCCGTGGTCGCGGCCAGGTCCGGCAGCACGACGACCGGGAACTCCAGCCCCTTCGCCTGGTGGATGCTCATGAGCCGGACGACATTGGCGTCTTCGGGCAGTGTCGCAGCCTGTTCCTCCCGCGGCTGGGAGCGGACGAGTTCCCCGAGTCGGGCGATGAAGTCGGCCACCCCGAACAGGCCAGAGCAGTCAAACGTTCGCGCCAGGTCGATCAGCTTCCACAGATTGGCGAGCTTGCGATCACCGAGGAACTCGAACTGGAGCGCCGCGTCATACCCGCAGTCGGCCAGGACCAGGTTGAGCAGTGCGGCGATCGGTAACCGGTCCTTGTGCTCCCGCCAGCGGTCGAGGAACCGGCGGGACCGGTCCGCCGCAGCGCGGTCGTCGGCCGGCAGCCGTGCGTGCGAGTCCTCGTCGTGCAAGCCGGCCCACAGGCCGTCGGGGTGGCGGGCCAGGACGTACAGGACTTCGTCGCTCAAGCAGCCGAACGGCGAGCGGAGTGTGCCGGCGAGGCTGACCGCGTCCTGCGGG
>DASXAN010001409.1:0-1900 GCA_036406755.1 Gemmataceae bacterium | reverse complement strand
CGGACCCGTCAAGAAAAGCGCGGGCCGCCCGGGTCTGTCGGCCGTAGGCGGCGCGGGTGACATTGCCGGCGCACGGCCCGGAGCAGGTGCCGATGTCGAACCGCAGGCAACCCGCGGGCCGCAGGACCGGGAACAGGTCGGCCTGGTCGGCGAAGTGCATTTTTTGCGACTGGTCGCAATCCCGCAGGCGGAACAGGTCGTTCAGTCGGCGGACGGCGTCGGCGACCTTGCGGCCGCCGTGGAGTGGGCCGTAGACGGCGGCCGCGTCGGCCGGCGGCTGGCGCGTGGCGAACAGGTATGCGGCGGGATTCCGGCCCAGACAGATGTACGTCGCCCGCCGGTGGCCGGGCACGCCCTGCACGTTGTACGCCGGCTTCCAGCGGCGGATCAGTTCCAATTCGCGGAGCAGGGCGGCGAATTCAGTCGGCGCGTGCTCCCAGACGATCGCCCGCGTGTGGTCGATGATCCGGCCGGCCTTCGCGTCCCGGGTGCCGGTGCGGAAATAGCTTAGAAGCCGGGTGCGGAGGCATTTTGCCTTGCCCACGTAGATGAGGCTGCCGCGGCCGTCCACCATGCCGTAGACGCCGGGCCGCCGCGGGCACTTGGCCCGCAGCCGCTGCCGCAAGGCGCCCGGCTGGCGGGCGAGGACGAAGTGCAGTGGCGAGGGGACGGGCGCGGGGTCGAACCGGGACGGGCCGAAGCCGGCGAACCGTCGGTCGGGGAACAGGCCACTCACGGCGGAGTCCTTCCGAATCCGGGCGCAATCCTGCCGCAACAGTCGCAGGAGATTGTACCGGGTCGGCGGCTGTCCGCAACCGCTCAGCCGGCGCGGGCCACCGGCGGTTCGCCGCGGGCTTCCTCGGGCGGTTCCTCCGGGTACTTGATTCGGGCGTGGAACAGGGCGATGAGACTTTTTCCCAGCGCCTCTTCGATCCGCCGCAACTCCGTCAGCGTCAGTCCGCTCTCCTCAAATTGGCCGTCGAGCAGTCGTTTCATCAGCAGGTCGTGCACCAACTTCGTCAGGCTACCGGGCGTCGGGGCGGATAGCGCTCGGCTGGAGCTTTCGACGGCGTCGGCCAGCATGAGAATCCCCGCCTCGCGGGACAGCGGCTTCGGCCCCGGGTAGCGGAAGGTCGCCTCCAGTCCGGGCGGGCTCGCGCCGTCGTTGAGCCGCATGGCCTCCCGGTAGAAGTACTCGACCAGCGTTGTGCCGTGGTGCTGTCGGATCAGGTCGGCGACCGGCCCGGGCAACCGGTACTGCTCGGCCAGGGCCATCCCGTCCTTGACGTGGCCGATGATGACGAGCGTGCTCAGGGCCGGCTCCAGGGCGTCGTGGGCGTTCGGGCCGGTCTGGTTCTCGATGAAGTAGTGCGGCTTGAGCATCTTGCCGACGTCGTGAAAGTAGCTGCCGACGCGGGCCAGCAGCACGTTCGCCCCGACCGCCTCGGTCGCCGCCTCGGCCAGCGTCGCCACGGTCATGCTGTGCGTGTAGGTGCCGGGTGCGCGGCGGATCAGTTCCTGGAGCAGCGGGTGGGCGGAGTTGGCCAGCTCGACCAGGCTGACGTCGGTGACGACGCCGAACGCCCGCTCCACCGCCGGCAGGACACCGCACAGGATGAACCCGGCGAGCACGCACCAGAGGAGGTGGCGGCCGGCGTCGGCCGCGACGAACTTCGCCGTCTGTCCGCCGAGTAGTCCGGTGGCCACGGTCATGAGCAGGCATGCCACCCCGGCCTCGGCCGCCACCCGCACCAGGCGAGTGCGGGTACGGACGTTGCGTAGCAAGAGCACGACCGGGGCCAGCGCCCCCATCAGCACCATGAAGTACTCGAGCCCCGCCCCCAGGGCCAGGGACGCCATCAGCGCCAGGCTGAACGACATGAGCAAGGCGAACGGCGGG
>DASXAN010001408.1:0-2073 GCA_036406755.1 Gemmataceae bacterium | reverse complement strand
CCGCCGGCCTGGTCGCCGCCCTGGCCGACGCCGTCGCCTACGCCCACCAGCGCGGCGTGGTGCACCGTGACCTGAAGCCCGCCAACGTCCTGTTGGCGAAATCCCAAGCACCAAATCCCAAATCCCAATCTGGCAACTCCCCGGGTTGGGATTTGGGATTTGGTGCTTGGGATTTCTCACCGAAGGTGACCGACTTCGGCCTCGCCAAGCTCGCCGACGCCGGCGAGCCGCTCACCCGCTCCGGGGCCGCCCTGGGCACGCCCGGCTACATGGCCCCCGAACAGGCCCGCGGCCGGACCGCGGCCGTCGGCCCGGCCGTCGACGTTTACGCGCTCGGGGCCATCCTCTACGAGTGCCTGACCGGCCGGCCGCCGTTCCGCGGCGAGTCGGACGTCGAAACGCTCCAGCAGGTGTGCGACCTGGACCCGGTCCCGCCGCGGCGGCTGCGGCCGGCCGTGCCCCGCGACCTGGAGACGGTCTGCCTCAAATGCCTGGAGAAGGAACCGGGCCGGCGGTACGCCTCCGCGGCCGAGTTGGCCGACGACCTCCGCCGCGTCGTGGACGGCCGGCCGGTCGCCGCCCGGCCGGTCGGGCCGCTCGGCAAGCTGCGGCGGTGGGCGCGGCGGAAGCCGGTCGTCGCCGGCCTGGCCGCCGCCCTGGTTGCCTCGCTCGGCGTCGGGGCGGCGGCGGTGGGACGGGAGTACCGGCGGGCGGAGGCGGAGCGGGACGCGGCCGTGGCCGAGCGGGACCGGACCGGCCGGCTGCTCGACCAGGCCCGCACGTCGCTGGGTGAGATGATCGGCCTCGGCCACAACCTCGTCCACGCCCCGGACACCGTCGGCCAGGGGCTGGACATCCTCGAGGTTGCCCGCCGGTATCACACCACCCTGCTCCGCGAGGACCCGGACAACACGCCGATCCGCGAGCAGGCCGTCCTCATCTGCCGCCGGCTCGCCCTGATCCGGGGCGAACGGGGCGAGCGGGACGCGGCCGACGCCGCCTGGGCCGAGGCCGCCGCCCACGCCGAGGCGCTGGCCGCCGGGCCGGGCGGGGACAAGCACCGCTCGGCGCTCGTGTCCCTGATGACGAACTGGGCCGAGCCGCTGTACTTCCACGGCCGGTTCGCCGAGTGCCTGGCGGCGACGGAACGGGCCCTGCCGACGGCCCAGGCCGTCGACGCCGACCGGCCGGACGATCCGGCCGCGTCCAACGGGCTGGTCGACGTCCAGTACTGGCGGGGGATGGCGCTGTGGCGGGTCGGCCGCTGGCCGGAGGGTGCGGCGGCGCTGCAGGACGCGCTGGGGGTAGTCCGCCGGCACGGCCCGGCGTATGCGGCCCGGTACGGCGTCGGCCCGGAGCACAACTGCCTGTGTCGGTTGTCGGAGGGGTACTCGGCGGCCCGCGACCTGGTTCGTGCCGAGGCGTACGCCCGGGAGGCGGTCGCCCTCATCCGGGCGGCCGTCGAGCGGCGGCCGGCGGACGCCGACCTGCAGATCAAGCTGGCCGCCAGCCTGAACATCCTCGGCCGCCCCCTCTACACGGCCAGGAAGTTGCAGGCGGCCGTGGACGCCTTCCGCGAGTCCAATCGCATCTTCGCCGCCCACCCGCAGCTGACCGCGTTCACCGGCGGCGTCTACCAGGGCTACCAGCGGGCGGCGGCGGCGATCGCCCGGGCGCTGGCCGAACTCGGCCGGCCGGACGACGCCGGCCCGGACCTGACGGCGGCCGTCCGCCTGCCGCCCCCGCCGCCGCGGGCCGGGCGCATGAATCCGACCCCGCCGGAATTGTTCGAGTGCTACCTGCAGCTGATCGAGCTGGCGCTGCGCCACGGCGAGACGGAGACGGCCCGCACCCTCCACGCCGAGGCGGTCGGCCGGTTGCCGCCGCCGGAGGCGCGGTCGGAGGGCGAGCTGGCGAAGTGGGCCGACCTGCTGACCGCCCTCGGCCCGAAGCTGCGGGCGAAGTCCACACCCTAGCGCGGGTTTCAGCTTGCCGTGGCGGCCGACCGGCCCGGGAGATCGGGTTGGAGTCCCGGCTTTAGCCGGTCTTCGAAAAGACCGGCTAAAGCCGGGA
>DASXAN010001407.1:0-1588 GCA_036406755.1 Gemmataceae bacterium | reverse complement strand
AGCGTCGAGAGCGTGTTGAGGACCTTGAACTCGCCCTTGCCGGCGTCGTAGCTCAAGGCGGTTAGGGTGGAGGCCATCTCCTCGTTGCAGTAGGCGAACTTGCCGTTCGGGTGGAAGGCTAGGTGGCGTGGCCCGGAGGCGGGGGCCAGTTCTGTGAAGGGCGGGTCGTTCGGGGTGATCTTCCCGGCCGCCGGGTCGTACCGGTAGACGAACAGCTTGTCGAGCCCCAGGTCGGCCACGACCGCGAACCGGTTGGCCGCGTCCAGGTTGAACGAGTGGACGTGCGGCGCTTCCTGCCGCTCCTTGTCCGGCCCCATTCCGGTGTGCTGGACGAAGCACGACGCCGGCCCGAGCTTGCCGTCCGGGCCGACCGGCAGGATCGCAGCGCTTCCGCCGCCGTAGTTGGCGACCAGCACGTGCTTCCCTTCCTTATCGCACACGAGGTAGCACGGCCCAGGCCCGACTGATGACTCCTGGTTGATCGGCTTCAGTTTGCCGGACCGGGTGTCGAGGGCGAAGCCGGCCACCCCGCCGCCCTTCTTCCCGTGGAACTCGTTGACCTCGCAGACGCAGAACAGGTGCTTGTGGTCCGGCGCCACGGCGAGGAACGATGGTTGCGGCACCTCGGCGGCCAACTCCGGCATGCCGAGTTTGCCGGTCGCCGGATCGAACCCAACGCGGTAGATGCCCTTGCTCTTCTTGCCCGTGTAGGTGCCGACGAAGACCCAGAGCGGGTCGGCGGCGGGTGCGATCGAACCCACGGCAAGTGAAAGGCTGAGGCCAAGGAGGAAGAGACGCATGGCGGCCGGCGGGAGGGCGGGCGAAGTATCAGTGTAACCGGACCGGGCCGCGTGTCACGCGAAAACAGCCGCGAGACCGCGTGGCGGCCGGTCGTCGCACGGGCCCTGGGACGGATTTGTAATCCGTCCGGACGGATTGCCAAATCCGTCTTCCGTTCGCCGCTATGCTCGAACCCGAATCGTTCTAAACCCGCACGAACATCGATGACAGCCACGGGCCACCCGCCGGGGAGGGCGGCGCCGCCGGGAGGCCGGCCGAGTGAGCCGCCGTGGCCGGTCGCGCGGCGGGCGCGCCTTCGACCGTCATGGACCACGCCCACAGCTTGCCCGAGTCGACCGGGAACAGGTCGTCGATGACCAGCGACCACGTGCCCTTCGCGCTCTTGCCGTCGAACGCGGAGAGCACGTACTCCGGCTTGTAGCTGCCGGCGAACGGGGCCGTCCCCCGCCAGATGCTGTTCGGGGCCTCGTCGTCGAACGTCGTGTTGGCGAAGTCGTTCCCGCTCCCGCCGCGGCGGTTGAACAGGACCACCCGCGTGCCGTCCGGGCCGACCAGGGTGAGCCGCACGTCGGCGTCGGTGTGGTGGCTGGCCGTCACCCGCACGTTCAAGTCGCGGATCGTCACGTTGTCCGTGATCGTTAACCGCGAGACGACCGTGCCGAAGTCCGGGATGACCTTGCCGACGTCCGTCGACGAATAGGTTTTCGCCCCGGCGACGGTGGTGGTGGCCGTGTACTTGTCGGTCGTCTCGCCCGGTCGGCCGTTGCGGTTCTGGTCCATGGGATTG
>DASXAN010001406.1:0-5125 GCA_036406755.1 Gemmataceae bacterium | reverse complement strand
GTTCGACGATGTTCCGGCGATGGAACGCGTCGCCGATCAGTACCGCGGCGTTCAGGCCCTCTCCGTTCAGGACGGGAAGCTGGTCCTGTTCAGCGCAGGACAGCCAGCGCCCGCCGGCCGTTGACCGCATCGCCGACCACGCCGGCCGGCTCGACCGTCGCCGGCACCGCCTTGAACGCCGGCGTCTTCGACGCCGGGTCAGTCGCCGTCGGCACGAGCACGTTCGCCTCCGGGAAGTACATGGCCGTGTTGCCGGCCGTGATGTCGAATGGCCGCACGCGGACGTCGTGCATCGCCCCCGCCGCGCTCCGCACCGTCACCGCCTGGTCCGGCTCCAGGCCGAGTCGGCGAATGTCCGCCGCGTTCATCAGGATCACGTCCCGCCGCTCCTGGCCGCGGTAGATGTCCGCCTCCTCGTACACCACCGTGTTGAACTGGCCCTCCGAGCGGATCGTCATCATCCGCAGCTCACCGGGGCCGCCGGCCGGCGACGGGATCGGCACGGCCGCGAACTGGGCCTTGCCGCTCGGCGTGCCGAACCGCGGCGTGTGGAAGGTCCGCCCCGGGATCTGGAACTCCTGCTTCGTCTGATCGATCGTCGCCAACCCCTCGAACCCCGGCACGGCCTTGGCGATCACCTGCCGGATGTTCATGCACTTGTGCATGGCCGACCAGTCGACCGGTGACGAATCACCGAGCACGCGCCGGCCCACCTCGGCGATGACCGACACCTCGCTCCGCGGCCCGTCGTACCGGGCCGGGCCGCCGTCCGACAGGCGGACGTAGTTGAACATCGACTCCTGGGTCGTCGGCCCCTCCTCGTCGCGGGCCCGGACCGGCAGCACCAGCGTCTCACGCCCGCGGCCCCAGACGTGGCCGGTGTTCAACGTCGTGCTCAGGTACGTCACCAGCTCCAGGTTGTTTAGCGCCTTGCCGGCGAACGCGGCGTCCGGGTTGGCCCCGTACAGGTTGCCGCCCAGGCACAAGGCCGACTTCACCCGCCCGGCCGCGGCCGCCTGCATGCAGGTCATCGTGTCCAGCCCCGGCTGCGTCGGCAGCTTCACGCCGAGCAGCGACTCCAGCCGGTCAAGGACCGCCTGCTTGAGTTGCGGGGCGACGCCGACCGACCCGATGCCCTGGACGTTCGAGTGACCACGAATCGGCAGAAGGCCCGCGTGCGGCCGGCCGGCCATGCCGCGGAGCAGGGCGAGGTTGACGATCATCCGCACGTTCTCGACGCCGTGCGTGTGGTGCGTAATCCCCATCGTCCAGCCGAAGACGGCGTTCTTGGCCGTCGCGTACAGGTCGGCGAGCCGTGTGATCGTCGCCCGGGCCACCCCGCTGCCGCGCTCAATGGCATCCCAGTCCGTTGCTTCGACCTGCCGGCGGAATCCCTCGAATCCCTCGGTCGCGGAGCTGATGAACGCCCCGTCGGTCTGGCCGCGTTCGAGCAACAGCTTGGCGACGCCGGTGAGCAGGGCGATGTCGCCGCCGATGTGCGGCTGGACGTACAGGCTGGCGATCTTCGAACCGAACAAGAGACTCCGCACGTCGGACGGGACGCGGAAGTTGACCAGTCCGACCTCCTTGACAGGGTTGATGACGACGACGTGCCCGCCGTTGCGGCGGACCTGCATCAGCGTCCGCAGCATCCGCGGGTGGTTCGACGCCGGGTTGCCGCCGATCAGGAAGAACAGGTCGCAGTGCTCGACATCTTCCAGGGTCACCGTGGCCGTGCCGGTGCCGAGCGACCGCCCCAGCCCGACGCCGCTGGCTTGGTGGCAGTAGTAGGAGCAGTTGTTGACGTAGTTGGTGCCGTACAGGCGGGCGAACAGTTGCAGCAGAAACCCGGCCTCGTTCGACGACCGGCCGCTGGCGTAGAAGAATGTCTCGTCCGGCTGATGCCGCTTGAGCTGGTCGGCGACGCGGGCCAGTGCCTCGTCCCAGCCAATGACGCGGTAGTGGGTATCGCCGGGGCCGGTGTAGACCGGCTGCGTCAGCCGGCCGCTCCACTCCAGCTCCCGCGGCGACAGGGCCTTGAGTTGTTCCAGGCCGTAGGTGCGGAAGAAGTCGGGTCGCAACGCCCCCTGCATGTCGGCGACCATCGCCTGGAACGACTTCTTGCACACCTCCGGCCAGTGGCCGGCCTCGTTCCGCATCCCGCCCTTTTGGCCGCCCATCCCCAGCGCGCAGGTCTTGCAGGCGTTCTTGGCCCGCATCGCCCGCCACAGCCGCCGCCAGCCGACGCGGTTGGCCATCCGCAGGGTATACAGGATGGCGGCCCAGCCGCCGCCGCTCGTCATCCGCTTCATGGAGAGGATCTCGGTGGGATTGCCCTGGCGTGCCAATGGCATCCTATATCGTCGGCCGGACGGCCGCTACCCGCTTGCCCCGCCGGCGGATTGTGGGATAATCACCCCAACCTCCCGCCCACCGCACGAGCGACCCGCCATGCGCCACCCGCCGACCCGCCTGCCCGTCCTGGCCGTCTCCGCCTCGTTGCTCACGCTGACCGTCGCCACCGCCGCCGATTGGTCGCGGTTCCGTGGCCCTAATGGCACCGGCGTCGTCACGGACACGACCATCCCCGTCCACTTCAACAAGGACGGGGATGGAGTCCTTTGGAAAGTCGCCCTCCCCGGCGTCGGCAACTCGTCGCCGATCGTGTCGAAGGGCAAGCTATTCATCCAATCGGCCAGCAGGGACGGCGCACAGCGGCTGCTGTTGTGCCTCGACGCTCGCTCCGGGGCGACACTCTGGACGCAGACGGTGCCCGGGTCGAAGGCCCGCACGCACCCACTCAACACCCTTGCCTCGTCCACGCCGGCCGCCGACGGCGAGCGGGTCTATGCCCTGTTCTGGGACGGTACGACGACCGCCCTGATGGCCTACGACTACCAGGGCAACCGCCTGTGGCAGCAGGACCTCGGACCGTTCCGGTCGGAGCACGGCTACGGGGCGTCGCCCGTCGTCTACGACGGCCGGGTGTACGTCAACAACGACCAGGACCAGGTCAACCCGAAGACCGGCGAACCGCTCCCGGGGGCCGAGCACGACACGGCCCTGCTGGCGTTCGACGCCACGTCCGGCAAGCCGCTCTGGCGGGCGGAACGGAAGGGATACCGGGCCTGCTACTCGGCCCCGCTGATGCGGGACACGGCCGGTGGCGGCAAGGAACTGGTCGCGGTCAACATGATCAGCATCACCGGCTACAACCCGGTCACGGGGGCGGTGAACTGGAACTGGGACTGGCCGTGGGCGGAAGGCGCGGAGAAGTTGCGGACGGTCGGTTCGCCCGCGGTGTGGAAGGACATGGTCTTCGCCTACGGCGGCAACGGCGGCGGCAACAGCCGGATGGTCGCCGTTCGGCTCGGCGGGCCGGGCATGCCGCCGAAGCTGGTATGGGAAAAGAACCGCGGCACGTTCTCCTACGTGCCGTGCCTGCTGGTCGTCGGCGATCGGCTGTTTACCGTCCACGACAAGACGGGCATTGCCGGCTGCTTCGACGCCGCCACCGGCAAGGAAGTCTGGACGAAGCGGCTGGCCGGCGAGTTCCGTTCCTCACCGGTGCTGATCGACGGCAAGGTCTACATGCCCAGCGAGGCCGGCGACGTCTACGTGTTCCCGGCCAGCGACCGCTACCAGCAGCTCGCCCGCAACCCGCTCGGCGAGGGCGTGCGGGCCTCGCCCGCCGTGGCCGACGGCCGGCTGTATATCCGCGGTATGGACCACTTGTTCTGCATCGGACAGACCAAGTGAATGCGAGAAGCCTGCGCAACGATCAAGCCCACCGGCCGCGGCCGGTGGGCTTCTGTGTTTCCAAAAAAAGGCAGGCCGGTGCCGCGGCGGGGTGGGGGTCGGCCTCGGGCGTGGAGGAGAACGCCGGGAGAACCCGGCGGGGGACGCCCGAGGTGCGGCACCGGCCTGCGTCCGGCAGCCCTCACGGGCCGCCGGCCGCCGCCGCCCGCGGCCGAAACCGGGGCGGCGACACCATCCATATCGGCGCGGCCGCCGGCCGGGATGAGGCAAATCAGGAGTCAGGGGCTAGGAACCAGCGGTCAGGTAATCTGCGCCTGCGGCCGCATCACTATACTGACTCCTGCCCCTAACTCCTGTTTCCGTGAGGCGACCTGTCATGGCGACGACGCAGATCGGGGCCACCCGCCTGTTGGGCCTGGGGCTGCCCCCCGGCAAGCTCCGCGGCCTGCAGCGGATCAGCAACCCCAACGGCACACTGACGATGGTGGCGACCGATCAGAATTCGTCCATGATCGGCATGATCAAGGACAGCCTCAAGAAGAAGGGCGAGGGCCGCGAGCCGACCTACGACGAGATCGTCGAGGCGAAGATCGCCCTGGCCGGCGCCCTGAGCCCGCACTGTAGCGGCATCCTCGTGGACGGCTATTACGGGTACTGGAATTCCGTCGCCAGCTTCGCCATCCCGCCGGCCACCGGTGTGCTCGTCCGCGTCGAGAAGTCCGGCGGCGAGAAGAACAAGCACGGCGCGCCGCTCACCGCCGTCGAGCCGGGCTGGGGGGTGAAGAAGATCAAGGAATGCGGTGCGGACGCGGTCAAGGTGCTGGCACCGTTCGAGCCGACTGAGAGGGACTCGGCCGAGCACCAGTTCGCCTTCCTCCAGCAGATCCATGAGGAGTGCCGCCGGCACGACATCCTGTTGCTCCTGGAGCCGATCGCGTTCCCGTTCGACGGCGAGAAGAAGGACAGCGAGAGCTTCCTGAAGCGGAAGGCCGAGACGGTCATCGAGAGCGCCCGCGTCCTGAGCCGGTGGTGCGACGTGTACAAGGCCGAGTTCCCGGGCAATGTCAATAAGGACTCGGAATCGGCATTGGCGGCCAACCTCAAGGCGCTGGACGCGGCGTGCGAACGGCCGTGGGTCCTGCTCAGCGCCGGCGTGGACTTCCCGGACTACAAGAAGCAGGTCGAGCTGGCCGTCAAGCACGGCGGGGCGAGTGGCGTGCTCGGCGGGCGGGCGTTCTGGAAGGAGTATTTCCTCCAGCCGACGACGGAGGCCCGCCAGAAGTACGCCGAGGGCGAGTGCGTCGAGCGGGTCAAGACGGTGGACAAAATCGTCAAGACCCAGGGCAAGCCGTGGTTCGTTCGTTAC
>DASXAN010001405.1:0-1862 GCA_036406755.1 Gemmataceae bacterium | reverse complement strand
GACCACTTCGACCTGTTCGGGCTGCGACAGGTGTACCTGTATGCCAAGGGGCAGCAGTACACCCCGCCGCCGTTCCGCACGACCGGGCTGTACAAGGCAGTCCGCCACCCGATCATGACCGGGTTCCTGATCGCCTTTTGGGCTGCGCCGGCGATGTCGGTGGGGCATCTGTTATTCGCCGGGACGATGACGGCTTACATCTTGGTCGGGGTCTGGCTGGAGGAGCAGGACTTGGAAACCGCCTTCGGCGTGATCTACGACGAGTACCGGCGGCAAGTGGGGATGCTCGTCCCGCGACCGCGGTTCTAAATCACCGAGGCGACCCGATCCCCTCCGATCCGGCAATCTGTCCGCCCGGAATGGCGACTCCGACACTCATTTGATGGAGTGACGAGTCGTAACTTACCGGGAGGCCGGACGGGCAGCGGGTGCAATCTGGAAAAGACGTTGAAGTTTCGTTCGGAGAGATCAACCTCATCCGCGTGGTATGCAGGCGCTGCGGGGACGCGGCGATGGAAAGCATGCTCGTCAAAGGTAACGAAACGAAATCCGCGGGCGCGGCCAGGCGGCACCGCCGGCGCACGCCGGTGCCGCCTAGGAACGGCAACCGCCGGCCCTGAAGTAGGCCGCGCCGGCCCCGCCCGACTACTCACCGCCGGCCGGATCGCTGGAACAACTTTGTGTGGCCACGACGCCCCGGGGGCTGGCCCAGCACGACGAATTGCTGGAACTCGGCCCGGTTGTGGCCGACCGCCGCCCGGATCAGCTCCTACGGGGCGGCGTTGAGCAGCCGCAGGCTGTTGAGTACCTCGATCGGACGGCCTTCGACGCTCCGGGCCTGGCGGAGGTCGAGCTGAACGCCGTCGGCGACGGCCATCAATATGCCAATATCATTCGACTCGGCGGTACTGAGAGTCGGCCTCGGGGCGGGCCCGAAGGCCGAGGCGCCCGTCCGCCCCGAAGCGTCAGCGGACGCAGCGACCCGGAGGTCACCGTGGCGACGTTGTCAGCCGAACAACCGGCCCCCGCCGGCCCGCGGTGGGAGTCGAACGCCGGGGCGGCCGCCCCGGAGGCGGTCCGGTTCCTGTCCGGCCCGCAGCCCCGCGGGTTCGAGCTGGCCCGCGCCTGCCGCATCTTTTGGGAACTGATCACCGGGTTTCGGGCCCTGCACTTCGTCGGGCCGTGCGTCACCGTCTTCGGCTCCGCGCGCTCGACGGAGACTGACGCCTACTACGGCGTCGCGCGTGAGATCGGCGCGCAGCTCGCGGGCGCCGGGTTCACCGTCATGACCGGCGGCGGCCCCGGCCTGATGGAGGCGGCCAACCGCGGGGCCAAGGAGGCCGGCGGCCGGTCGGTCGGGTGCAACATCGTCCTGCCGCAGGAGCAGAAGCCCAACCCGTACCTGGACCGGTGGGTCACGTTCCGCCACTTCTTCGTCCGCAAGCTGATGCTGGTGAAGTACTCCTACGCCTTCGTCGCCCTGCCCGGCGGGTTCGGGACGCTGGACGAGATGTTCGAGGTCGCCACCCTGGTCCAGACCGGCAAGGTCCGCGACTTCCCGCTGGTGTTCCTGGGCCGCGACTACTGGCGGCCGCTGGCCGACTTCGTCAGCGGCCGGCTGGTGGCCGAGCGGGCCATCGACCCGGCCGACGCGGCCCGGTTCGTGGTCAGCGACTCGCCGGAGGAGGTGGTGGCGGCGATCACCGGCGTGGCGCTGACGCGGTTCGGGCTGACGTACGGCCCGCGAGCCGAGCCGCGGTGGTATCTCGGCGAGTGGGGCTGGCGAGGCTAGCGCCGCTACTACAGGCACCGCTAGAGGCGGAGGCTCGCGCGCGCTTGGGCGGCGCTTAGCGAGTCGCGGG
>DASXAN010001404.1:0-5796 GCA_036406755.1 Gemmataceae bacterium | reverse complement strand
TGTGGTTCGGCGTGCAGCTCAGCTGCCGCAGGCCCATCCCGAGCAACAGCAAGGTATAGATCGGCTCGCCGCTCATCTCCCCGCAGACGTTGACCGCGATCTTCGCCTGCCGGCCGGCGTCCAGCACCCGCTGGATCAGCCGTAAGACCGCCGGGTCCGACGGGGAGTACAGGGAGGCGACCTGCTCGTTCGTCCGGTCGGCCGCCAATGTGTACTGCACCAGATCGTTAGTGCCGACCGAGAAGAAATCCACCTCCCTAGCCATAAGGTCGGCCATCAATGCCGCGCTGGGCACTTCGACCATCGTACCGACCGGCAGGGCCGGGTTGAACGGAACCTTCTCGTCCTCCAGATCCTCCTTCACCTCCGCCAGCAGCATCTTACACTGCCGCAGTTCCAATAGTGTGCTGACCATCGGGAAAAGGAGGTGCACTTCCCCCGCGGCGCTGGCCCTCAGGATCGCACGGAGTTGGGTCTTGAACAAGCCCAGATTGCGTAGGCACAGCCGTACGCTGCGGACCCCGAGGAAGGGGTTCCGCTCCTTATACATGGCTTCAGAGGCCGTATTGAACTTATCCGCCCCCAAATCTAGGGTGCGGATGACCACCGGCTGGCCCTTTGGCAATGTCCGCAGGACGGTCAGGTAGGCTTCGAGGTGTTCCTCCTCGGTCGGGTCAGTCTGCCGGCCCAGGTACAGAAACTCGGTCCGGTACAGGCCGACGCCGTCGGCGCCGCGCTCGGTGCAGTGGGCCGACTCGGACGGGAACTCGATGTTGCCCAGCAAGAAGACGCGGACGCCGTCGCGGGTGACGGCAGGCTTCTCCCGCAACTCCTCCAGCCGCGTC
Source organism: Gemmataceae bacterium (assembly GCA_036406755.1). Lineage (GTDB taxonomy): Bacteria > Planctomycetota > Planctomycetia > Gemmatales > Gemmataceae > DASXAN01. The sequence continues at coordinate 4,951 of DASXAN010001404.1, read as the reverse complement.
TCCATCGTCCGGAACGTGGACCGTGCCGACTCGTACCGGGCTAGTGTTTCCTCATCGGGGTCCAGGATCAGCAGGCCGCGGTTACCGTCCACGATCACCAGGTCGCCGCCGGTCACGTCCGTGACGAACTCGCCCAGGCCGACGACGGCCGGGATCTCCAGTGCCCCGGCCATGATGGCGGTGTGGCTGGCCCGCCCGCCGGCCTCGGTGGCGAAGGCGTGGACCATCTTCGGGTCCAGGGCGGCCGTCTCGCTGGGCGTCAGGTCGTGGGCCAGGACGATGACCGGCTGCCGCAGCTCCTTGAGCTGCTCGCGCCGCTGCCCGAGCAGGTGGGCCAGGACCGACCGCTCCAAGTCGTACAGGTCACTCACTCGCGACCGCAGCGCCGAGTCCTGGCCGAGCGACTCCAGCGCCTTGACGTACTGCCGCATGACCCGGCTAATCGCGTACTCGGCGGCGAAGTGGTCATCGCGGATGAGCGCCTCGACCTGGCCGACCAGAGCGGGGTCTTCGAGCAGCAGGGCGTGCGCCTCGAAGATGGCGGCGTACTGCCTGCCGATGCGGTCGTGGATGGCGCGCTGGTGGGCCCGGGAGACGTCGGCGGCGGCGTGCAGGGCGGCGTGCAGGCGGGCCACCTCGTCGCCGGCGAGGGCCGGATCGATCCGCCGCTGGGGAATGCGATACCACTCGGTGTCGAGGGTGAGGGCCGGGCCGATGGCCACCCCCGCCGAAACCGGGATGCCGCGCTTGATGTCCATGCCCACCCGTTGTCGTCGGCCCACCCCGCGGGGTACCGCCCGCGGCCGCCTTACCCCTTCGGGGGCGGGCCGGCGTCGTCCTCGCCGTTCGCGGTGACCGACTCGATCAGGTCCGCCAGGGTCGCCAGGGCGGCCGCGGCGTCGTCGCCGACCACCTCCAGGACCAGCTGGGCACCGGGCTCGGCGGCCAGGAGCATCAGGTCAAGCTGGCTCTTGCCGTTGACGGCCCGATCGTCCCGGCGGAGGGTGACGGTGCTGTGGAACTGGCGGGCCGCTTTGGCGAACGCAGCCGCGGGCCGCATGTGCAGCCCCTGCGGGTCCTTGATCGTGACCGTCCGGAGCAGCGGCTCACCGTTCATGACGACCTGCGGGCGCGGCGGCCCGGGCTGCGGCACGGAACCCCCGGGCGATCCGCCGGGGGTGGGGTCCGCCAGACCGTAGTTCACTTCGTGCGCTCCTCGGCGGCCGGCCGGGCGGTCCGGCCGGCCGGCGGCTTACCGATCCCAATGGCCGGACGAGTCGTTCAGCAGGTTCCAGATCGCGTCTTTCGTGTCGGCCTGGCGGAGGGCCTTGACGAACGCGTCGTCCCGCATGGTGCGGACGACGTTCTCCAGGGCGCGGAGGTGGTCGCCGGGCCGGTCCTGGGGCGAAACCAACAGCACGAACACGTACACCGGCTCGCCGTCGATCGAGTCGAACGCCACCCCCCCCTTGGACAGGGCGACGGTGCCCGTCAGCCGGTCCACGCTGGCGTGCTTGGTGTGGGGGATGGCGATGCCACGTCCGATGCCGGTCGAGCCGAGTTGCTCCCGCTTGAGGATAGCCCGGACGATGTCGTCGGCGACGTCCCCCGAGACGTATCCCGTCGAGCGCAAACTCTCGACGATTTCGCGGACGACGGCCTCCTTGGTGGTCGCCGCCAGAGCCGGGACGATTGCCTCCCGCACCACGAAATCGGTCATCGCCATGTCACAAACTCCTGGGACGTCGGGCCGGTCACGGGCGGCCGGCGGCCGGCGCCGGCCCGCCCCGCGGGTGGCCCGCGTCCCCGCCGCCCGCCGGCGGCGTGCGGCGGTGGTCCTGGATCTTCTCTTTGTAGCGGCGGAGCTGGTGGACGACCTTATCCAGGGCCATGTCCAGGGCGACCTGGGCCTCGCCGTTCGTCTCCCGGGCGACGAACTCGTGCTTGTGCTCCGCCGTGGCGAGGACTTCGACCGTCTTGGCGTCCTCCTGGAGGTCGACCGTCACCTCGATGAACGTCAATCGTTCGAAGTAGTGGAGCAACTTCTGAGCTTTATCACGGATTGTCTCCTGAGCGGAGTCGCTCAGGTGTCCGTGGCGGGCCGAGATCTTGACCTGCACGGGCAAGCTCCTTGGGAGGTGGTGCGGGCCGCCGGGTATCCCGCCCGGTGAACCTGGGTGCCATTCTAACGGCCGGCCGAACGAGGTTCAATGACGCCGCCGGCGCTTTGTCCGGCTCCCGCCGCCGGTTGGCGGCGCGGCCGGCACCCCCGGCCGACTTTGCGGCCGGGCGATCTCGGCCCGGCCGGCCGAAGCCCGCAGACCTCCACGCCGGCACCGGCACGCAAGTTCAATGCCGGCCGCCCGCTGCGGCCCGCGCACCAAAACGACGCGGGGCGGCGGGCCGAATGACCCACCGCCCCGCGTCTCCGCCCATCTCGGTCAGTCGCACTGATAGTTCTCGTCGGTCAGGTGGGTGGTGAACTTCCAGGCCAGCTCGGTCGCGATTCGCCGGACGAAGTTCTGCCGGAAGCTCTCGGTGTTGCCGTCGTCGGCAACCGGGACCGGCCCGCGGCTGGTCGGGTACTGAAGCGAGATCGTCTGGTGGTAGGCCGGCCCGTCCTGGGGTTTGCTCAGGTCGAGGACGGACACGTCCACCTTGCAATACCCCTTGAACAGCGTCTTGTGGCTGCCCGGCTCGTACAGCGACAGCGATACGATCTCAACGTCGACGACGTAATCGGCCTCAAACGACCGGCCGATCTCGTCCATCCCCATCGACTTCCAGCCCGGGTGGTCGTTCTTGAATTTCACGACCTTGTGGACCGGAATGACCTTCACTTTCTCCTTGTTCGCCTTGCACCGATCGCCGAGCTGGCGGGTCAGCTCCGTGGCCAGCTGGCGGTCGACGCCGACCTGGTCGGTCTGCACGTCCGGCGACGTGTACGCGAGGACGACCACCCTCACCTCGTGGTTCTTGTCGGTGGAGGCAAGCTTGAACTCCGGCTCTTCCTTGGAGTCGACGCCGAACATCATGAAGAACGGCGCGGTTAGCGGGTTGCACCCCAGCCCGGCCGCCAGCACCAGCACTCCCGCGACCGTCCGCAGCCGCCAGCGACCGCCCATGGTCCGCCCCCTTCCGTGAGTTCGGTGCTCAGCCCGTCCCCCATCGCCGCATCCCCAGCAGGACCGCCCACCGCAGCAGCGCCAGCCCCGTGAACACGATCACCGCCTTGAGCAGCCACGGCTCCAGCGTGCGGACCCACAGCCACCGCCCCCGCACCGCCCCGACCAGGCTCCACGGGATGGCCGCCAGCAGGGTCAGCGCCAGCAGCGTCCCGACCGGGTTCACCCGCAGGGATGACAGCACGTCGCCGTGCATGAGCAGGGCGAAGCTGGTCGTCATCCCGCAGGACGGGCACGGCAAGCCGGTCAGCCGCAGGAAGTTGCACTCGGGCAGCCCCAGCTGCGTGTGCGTCCCCATCGCCCGCGGCAACCCATCCGGCCCGTACGGGTCGAGCCAGGCCGCCACGGCGAACAGCACGACCAGCCCGGCCGCGACGGCGACGACCGCCAGCCGGACCCGGCGGGTCAGCACGGGCACGACGAGCGGGGGCCGGTCAATTCCGGCGTCCGGGTGTGTCCAGGAAGCGGGCACCATAGCGATCCCCCGGGGGCGTGCAAGGCCAGTTTCACCGACGGCTTAAGCGTCCGGCCAGTCGCCGGTGAACACCTCGACCGCCGGCCCGGTCATGTACACGTGGTTGTCGGACTCGGACCACTCCAGCCGCAGATCGCCGCCGGGCAGGTGCGCGAGCAGGTCACGGCCGGTGCGGCCCGTCAGGACGCCGGCGACGCACACGGCGCTCGCCCCGGTCCCGCACGCCAGCGTGATGCCGCTGCCCCGCTCCCACGTCCGCATCGTCACCTCGCCCGGCGACGCCACTTGGACGAAGTGAATGTTGGCGCGCCGCGGGAAGACCGGGGCATGTTCCAACACCGGGCCCACGGCTTCCAACGGCACTTGGGCGACATCACGGCAATAGATCACGGCGTGCGGATTACCGGTGCAGACGCAGGTGGCGCGCACGGCTGCGCCGGCGGGCCGCAATAGGCCGGTCAGGTTCTGGCCCGCCGGCCAGTCCGGCAGGTCCGCCTCGATCACCCGCTTGCCCGGCAGGGTCGTCGGGATGCCGTCGGGGCGCAGGATCGGCTCGCCCATGTCCACGCGAACCGATTCGACTCTGCCGGCGGTCACGGTCAGGTCGAGCGTCAGGACGCCGCGGCCCGTTTCGACGGTGACCCGCGGCTTCGCCGCGATGCCGTGCTCGTGGACGTACTTGGCGACGCAGCGGATGCCGTTGCCGCACATCTCGCCCTCACTGCCGTCGGCGTTAAACATCCGCATCCGGGCGTCGGCCCGCTCCGACGGGCAGATGAGGATGAGGCCGTCGGAGCCGATGCCGAAATGCCGGTCGCTGACGCGGCGGGCGAGGGCCGCCGGCTCCCGCGGCGGCGGCTGGCGGAAGCAATCGACGTAGATGTAGTCGTTGCCCAGGCCGTGCATCTTCGTGAAGCGCATCGCTACCCCTTCTTGGCCAGCCGGCGGATCAGGCCGCCGCCGGGCACGGAGTCGGCCACCCTCTTGAACCCGCGCACGAACCGGATGACTTCCGCGACCTGCTCCTGCAGCCCGGCGACGGCGGATTCGGTCCGGTCCACGGCCCGGTCCAGCCGCCGCCGGGCCGCCTCGCCGTGGAGGCGGGCGAGCGTGGCCGGGTAGGCGTCCAGCACGTCGGCCCGGTCGCTCTTGCGCATGAGCAGCAGGAACTCGCCGCCCCCGATCACGCCATCGTGCAGCGCCCAGGGCATGGACCGGTGCCGCCCCAGGTGCAAGAACAGCTCGATGATATCATCGAGCACCCAGACGTTCACGTGGACGGAGCGGCGGG
>DASXAN010001403.1:0-1623 GCA_036406755.1 Gemmataceae bacterium | reverse complement strand
GTTGTACTGCGTCCACTGGTCGTAGGCGAGCGTGACGGGAACCCCCACGTCGATCGACTCGACGATGTTGGTCAGCTTGAGCTTCTTGCTCCCACCGCCCTTACCGCCCCGCCGGAACAGGCCGGAGACCTTCTCCTTGATCCCCGCCATCCCGGCGCCGAACATCGACCGGGTCGGCGACTTGCCTTCGGCGATGCCTTTCGCCCCGGTGACGGCGGCCATCAGGCCCGGGCCTGCTCCGCCTTCGACGTACTTATTCAGGCGGCCGGTCGTACCCTCGACCTTGCCGAGCAGCGACGTCACGGCCCGGGTGCTGAGCGCGCCGGCCAGTTCCCCGACTTCGCCCTTGAGCCGGTCCATCGGCCCGTTGCGGTTCTGCGGTTCTTCTCGTGCCACGCTGGTCACCTCCTGGCCCGGACGACGGGCGAACGAGTGGTCCGGCGACGCCGCGGCGCGGGTTCGTCGTCGTCCGGCTCGCCGGCTTCATCCGCCGGCGCCTCGTCCAGGTCCTCGTCCTCGTACTCGTCGGCAGGCTCGTCGTACTCGTCCGGCTCCTCGCTGGCCCGCGGCCTCTCACGCCGGACGTGGCCGTTGCCCCGCTCCTCGCCGTCCGGCTCGTCCTCGATGTCGGCTTGCCGACGACGACGCCGCAGCCCGCTGGCCCGGCCCACGGTCTCACCCGCGCGGCCCACGGTCTCACCCGCGGTCTCACCGGCCTTGCCCACGGCGGCTCCGGGGTTCCTCAGGGTTTCGGCCCGCTCGTGCAGGTTGTCGCTCAGCGAGTCGATCTGGCTGGTCACCGCGGCGGTGGCGGCGCCCTTGGCCGCGTCGAGCAGTTCCCCGCGAACGGTATTGACGATCTCGGTTACCTGGGGTCCGAGTGCGCCGACGATATCGGACTTGCCGAGGTACTTGGTTCCCTGACGCAGCGCAGCTGGCCCCAGCTTGGCCGCGCCTCCAGTTGCCGCTCCGATGGCTAGCATCGTGGCCAGGCGCATCTTACGGTGCCGACCGAGGATGTAGCCCACACCGAGCGCCAGTGCGGTTCCTACTCCGCCTTTCATCTCCACAAACCCCTTCCTGCGGGTCGAGTTGCCCCCGCGTCCTACGTTTGCGTTTCTAGTTCCGCGAACGAAGGCCACCGACTACCCCTGGTTAGCTTGGCCAAAACAAGAAGCGCCGCGTAATGACGCCGGCGATCGCCGGCCGCTCGGCTCCGGTCCCGTTCCTCGCGGCATAGAACCAGGTCAGCGCGCCCATGGTGGTATCTGGTTTTTCGCCCAAGCGTCCGGGTTCCTTGCTGGCATGCTGCGCTCATGTCATGAGGAATAGGTTTACTCACGCCAAGTGACGACGCTTCGCGTGGCCCGGACGCGCCGGCTGTCCGGCTCGGCGGTACGGCGTGGATGCGGGTGCCGGGGCCTGCCCGTTAATCCGCGGGCAGCTTGCGTGTGTCGCGCAATTCGGTGAACGGTTCCTGGTCCGGCGGGAGTCCGCCGGCAATGGCGCGACCCCGCTCGAGTTCGGCGTTGAACTCCGCGCCGATCAGCACCGCGATGTTGGAGATCCACATCCAGATCAGGAAGATGATCACTGCGGCGAGGCTGCCGTAAACCTTGTTGT
>DASXAN010001402.1:0-13905 GCA_036406755.1 Gemmataceae bacterium | reverse complement strand
TCGCCTCCGAATAGCGGGCCGTCTGAATCTCGACCGCCTTCGCCCCGATCGCCTGGCTGACGTCGATCTGCTGGATGTCCGGGTCGATGAACATCGACACCTCGACCCCGGCCGCGAGCAGCCGCTCCACCGCCTTCGCGGCCGCCTTCTCGTTGGCGACCACGTCCAGCCCGCCCTCGGTCGTCAGCTCCTGCCGCTTCTCCGGCACCAGCGTCGCCTCGGCCGGCTTGACCTCGCAGGCGATGGCGACGATCTCGTCGGCCGCCGCCATCTCCAGGTTTAGCCGCGGCACGACCGGCGCCAGCGCCCGCACGTCGCGGTCCTGGATGTGCCGGCGGTCTTCGCGGAGGTGGACGGTGATGCTGTCGGCCCCGCCGAGCAGGGCCAGCACTGCCGCGGCGACCGGGTCCGGCTCGGCCGCCCGCCGGGCTTGGCGGACGGTGGCGACGTGGTCGATGTTGACGCCCAGGCGGATCGACGTGTGGCTCATCGCGGCCCCTCAAACGTAAATGCCCGCGGGTGATTCCCGCGGGCATTCTATCGGGGTCGCGGTGGTCAGCGGTAGCGGTAGATTTGGGCCATCAACTCCTGGTACCGGTGGACCTCCCGGCCCATCGCCTTGTAGGTGACGACCGCGGTCAGGATCAGCACGACCCGGTCGATGACGCCGCCGACGACCGGCAGGCCGGACAGCATGAACCACGACAGCACGCCCACCACGATCGCCACGACCAGCACGATCCGCCCGGTCCAGCTCATGCGGTAGCGGTAGTCGGTGAGCATCCGCAGCATCCACCGCAGCTCACGCCAGACGTCGGCCAACAGCCACGGCGGGCGGACCTCGCCGCCGGCGGCCGCGGCGCCGTCGGCGGCCGGCGGGACAGCGGCGCTGTCTGGGACGGCGTCGATCGTCTTGGGCATGAGCATCCGGGCGGCGCTGACGATCAGGCCAGGGGGCTCCCGGAGCGGCGGGTAGGGGGCGTGCTCGACCCGCTGCACGACCCGCTCGACGACGCGGTCTTCCATGAGCTGCGTGTCCTGAATGGCGGCGACGGCGTCCTCCAGCCGGCGGACGCGCTGCTCCAGCGCCTCGACGGCGACGCCGTTGGCGGCGGTCGGGTGGTCGTCGTGGACGGACCGAGCCATGACCGGGAACTGCCTCCGGGCGAGCGGCGGGCGATTGCCCGTCGTCGAGTTATTCGCTGTCACGATAACGACATTGCCCGAAATGGGCCAGAGCGACAGCGGACGGCGCCACGCCGTCCCCGGAGGGGAGAAAATGCCGTGCCGCGGAACCGGAGCCGCTTGCGGCTATGCGGGTAGACTTCTCTCGCATAGCCGCAAGCGGCGGGCGCAGTTACTTCGCCACCATCTCCTTGAGGCTCTTGAGCGGCTGGGCCCGGACCTTCGCAGTCGCCGGCTTGGCCTTCACGGTCATCATCTCGCCCGGCTTGAACGGGTTGGGGCGGGTGGTCGCCGGCGTCGCCGGCTTGGTCACCTTCTTCAGCTTCAGCAGGCCGGGGACAGTGAACACGCCCGGCCCCTTCTTGCCCAGCTCCCGCTTGATCAGCTCAGCCAGGGCGTCGAACACCTCGGCCACCTGCTTGCGGCTGAGCCCGGTCGACTCCGCCAGGTCGGCGAAGGTCTGCGACTTGCTCTGGGGCCGTGCCGCGGTCTTCTTGTTGTCGTTGGCCATGGTCGCTCCCGTGCGAGGTTGAGGAAGGGGGTGCCCGCGAAACTTTCCGGCAAGGTAGGGTTCCCGCCGGCGGTTGTCAACCACCCGCCGGTGAAAAAAGCCTGTTTTTCCGGTAGAAACGGGCCGCGGCGCGAAAAAATGCCTGTTTTTCCGGTCCCGCGCCCGTTCTCCACCAATTTCGCCGGCCGCGGACGGTCCCGGGCGCGTGGGCTAAGATGGAGCAACGGGCCGCCCCGACCCTGACTATCCCGGCCCGCCGGAGACTCGCCGTGACCATCCGACCCTACCGCCCCGGGGACGAGGACGCCCAGGCCGCCATCTTCAACGCCGCCTGCGGCAGTCTGCCGGGATACAAGCCGGCCAAGCCTGACGACGTCCGCAAGCGGACTCGCGCCCGCGGGTTCGACCCGGCCACCCGCCTCTACGCCGAGGACGGCGGCAAGGTCGTCGGCTATTGCACGATCCACGCCGACGGGCGGATGAGCTACCCGTGGTGCCTGCCCGGCCACGAGGCCCAGGCCGAGCCGCTCTTCGCCGCCGCCCTGGAGGGGTTGAAGGCCCGCGGCGCCCGCCGGGCCTACGCCGCCTACCACAAGGACTGGGCTGCCCCGGCCCAGTTCTTCGCCGCCCACGGCATGCCCAAGGCCCGGGACATGGTCAACTTCTACCAGGAGCTGACCGACATGCCGACGATGGTGACGCGGCCGGGGTCGCCGATCAGCGCGTTCGAGCCGGGCGACCTGCCGGCGCTGCACGCCATGGCCCCGGAGCTGTGGCACGGGATGACGCAGAAGGAGCTGTGGCGGCACCTGCTGGAGAACCCGTACTTCCCGCCGGAGTCGCTGTTCGTCATCCGCGCCCGGGCCGACCGCAAGCCGCTGGCCGTCGGCCTCTTGATCGAGGACCCGTCGTTCGCGGACCCCAAGCAGCTGGATTCGTCCCAACCGTGCTTCCGCCTGGGGGCGTTCGGCGGCGAGTGGGGCCAGCCGAAGCGGGCCAACGGCATGTTCAGCTTCGCGGCGGCCAAGGACCGCAGTGCGATGGCGTTCGCCCTGGACATGATGAGCCACGCGGCGGGGAAGCTGGACGACACGTCGGCCCACGCCGTCGCCGCCCAGGTGCCCAGCGACGTGCCGCACCTGATGATGTTCTACCAGAGCCACTTCCGCCGCCAGGGCAGCTTCCCGGTGTACGAGAAGGCGCTGACGCCGTCGTGAAGCGGGGAGCCGGAGGCGACCGCGCGAGAGCTCTCGCGCGGTCGCCTCCGGCTCCCCGCTCAACGGTCGCCCGCGCCGCTTCGGGGTTCATACAATACCCCCCGCCCCAGATCACCACTGGCCGGGTCATGCCGTTCGCCGCCGCCCTGTCCACCGCCGAGCCGACCGCCCCCGCCCTGGACGAGGTGTGCGCCGCCGTCGCCGGCCGGCTGCCCGGCGATCCCGACCTGGCCTTCGTCTTCTTCTCCCCGCACCACGCCGACGCCGCCCCCTCTTTGGCCCGCACCCTGCACGAGCGACTCAAGCCGCGGTGCCTGGTCGGCGGCATCGGCGAGGCCGTCGTCGGCACCGGCCGCGAGGTCGAACACAGCCCGGGCCTGAGCCTGTGGCTGGGCCAGTGGCCCGCCGGCGTCGATCTGGAGCCGTGCCACCTGACGCCGCAGCAGACCTCCGACGGCCTCAGCGTGCTCGGCTGGCCGGACGCGCTGGTCGAAGGCGGTCCGGACCCCGGCACGCTGCTGCTGATCGGCGACCCGTTCACGTTCCCGGCGCAGGAGATCTTCCTGCCGCAAGTCAACGACGACTACCCCGGCCTGCGGGTCCACGGCGGCATGGCCAGCGGCATGGCCGGCCCGGGCCAGACGCCGCTGATCCTCGGCCCCGAGGTGGTGGACGTCGGGGCGGTCGGCGTGCTGCTCCGCGGCCCGGCCGGGGTGCGGGGCGTGGTGTCGCAGGGCTGCCGGCCGATCGGCGAGCCGCTCGTCGTCACCAGGAGTCAGGACAACGTCATTCTCGAACTCGGCGGCCAGTCGCCGCTGGCCCGGGTCAAGGCGATGTACGACGCCCTGCCGGTGCGGGACCAGGACCTGTTCCAGCGGGGGCCGCACGTCGGCCTGGCCATGTCCGAGTACCGGGACAAGTTCGGCCACGGCGACTTCCTCATCCGCAACCTGTACGGCATCGACCGGGCCAGCGGGGCGATGCGGATCACCGACCGGGTGCGGGCCGGGCAGACGGTTCAGTTCCACATCCGCGACGCCGACTCGGCCGACGAAGACCTGCGGCGGTTGCTGCGGCGGGAGTCGGAGAACGGCACGGCAAGGCCGCAAGCCGCGCTCATGTTCACCTGCAACGGCCGCGGCACCCGCCTGTTCGGCCAGCCGCACCACGACGCCGCCGCTCTGGCCGCCGAACTCGGGCCGGTGCCGGCGGCCGGGCTGTTCGCCGCCGGCGAGTTCGGCCCGGTCGGCGGGCGGAACTTCGTCCACGGGTTCACCGCCAGCGTCGTCCTGTTCGGCGACGCCTGACCGGCGTACAACCCCCCTGACACCACCAGTTTGGGGATTCTCCCATGACGACGCTGCCCACCGGCGGCGACCCGACCCGCGTCGGCCGCTTCGAGGTCCGCGCCCGCCTCCAGGGCGGCACCCTTCGCGTCTACCGTGCCCATGACCCGCGGTTCGACCGCGACGTGACGCTCCGCCTCTGGCCGTGCCCGGCCGACGACGCCACCGCGGCCGTCGACCGCCTGATCCGCCGCCACCGGGCCGCGGCGGAGCTGCGGCACCCGGCCATCCTGCCGGTCTACGAGGTCGGCCAGGCGGACGGGTGGTGCTACGTCGCCGGGGCGTTTGTCGAGGGGCCGCGGCTGGCCGAGGCGCTGGCCGACGGGCCGCTGGCCGTCCGCCGGGCCGCCGTCGTCGCCCGGGAGCTCGCCGACGGGCTGGCGCTCGCCCACGAGCGCGGGTTCGTCCACGGGGCGGTCCACCCCAGCGGTGTCGTGCTCAGCGAGGACGGCTCGGCCGCGTGGCTGGACTTCGGCGCCGAGGCCGACGACCCGCCGCGGCACCCGGCGTACACGGCCCCGGAGCGGCTCGGCGACCCGCCCGGCCCGGCCGACACGGCCAGCGACCAGTACGGCCTCGGGGCGCTGCTGTTCGCCATGCTCACCGGCGACCCGCCGTTCGTCGGCGACGACGAGGAGGTGACGGCCCGGGCCCTGGCGGCCGACCGCGCCCCGTCCTCGCGGCGGGACCGGCCCGAGGTGCCGCCGGACCTGGACGCCGTCTGCCGGCAGGCGATCGCCCCGAACCCGGCCGACCGCTACCGCACCTGCGGCGAACTGGCCGACGACATTCGCCGCTGGCTGGAGGGCGGCCCGGTGACGGCCCGCGCCGTGGGGCTGCGGACCAGGCTGCGGCGGGCGCCGGGGCTGGTGCTGGTTATGGCGTTGCTGGCCCTGCTCGGCCTGGCGGCGGCCGGCGGCGGCGGGTGGTGGTGGCTACAAGTGCGGCAGGCGCAGCGGATGGCGGAGATGGCCCGGGCCGAGGCCATGGCGGCGCGGGCGCAGGCCGAACAGGCCCGATTGACCGAGTTGACCGCCCGCCAGAAGGCGGAGACGGAGCAGGCGACGCTCTCCGGCCGGCAGTCGGACGAGGCACGCGCCCGCGCCCGGGCGGAGAAGGAGCGGGACCAGGCCCGGTTGAAGGCGGCCGAGTTGGAACTAAGGCTCAAGACGGAAAAGGACAGGGCCAAGGAGGACAAGAAGGACCTGACCGACGAGCGGGACAAGTTGGAGGCCGTCGTCTACGACCAACTCGTTGGCCAGAGTCACCGCGCCTGGCAGGACCGCGACCCGGCCCGGGCGCGGGCGCTGTTGGAGGGCGGCCGGCCTAAGGACAAAAAGCGGCCCGACCGCCGCGGGTGGGAGTGGTTCTACCTCGAGCGCCTCTACCGCCCGCCGCAGACGTTCACGTTCAAGCCCGAGGAGTCGCGGCTGGCGAATACCGAGCCGCGGGCCGCCGACGGCACCGACCTACGGCGGTACGTCTGCGCCTACAGCCCGGACGGCGCCTACCTGGCCGTCAGCCTCTTCGACGACCGCGTGACCGTCTGGAACGCCGTCCTCGGCGGGGCGGCGCTGACGATCGAGGGCACGCGGGGGCCGGTGTGCGACATCGCTTACAGCCCCGACGGCAAACATCTCGTCACTGCCGGCGCGGACAAGCTGGCCCGCCTGTGGGACCCGGCTACCGGCGCGGCCCGGCACAAGCTCAAGGGCCACAGCGACGCCGTCCTGGCCGTCGCCTTCAGCCCGGACAGCCAGTTGGTCGCCACCGGCGGGGCCGACCGCGAGGCCATCATCTGGGAGGCGTCCGGCACGAAGAAGCACACGCTCAAGGGGCACGAGGCGGCCGTGCTGGCGGCCGCGTTCAGTCCCGACGGCGCGACGTTGGCGACGGCCGACGCCGTCGGGGCGGTGCGGCTGTGGGAGGTGAAGTCGGGCGAGTGCAAGACGACGATCGCCGCTCACGCCGGGGCCGTCGGCGGGCTGGCGTTCGCCCCGGACGGCCAGCGGCTGGCGACCGCCGGCGAGGACCGGGTCGTGAAGATCTGGGACGCCCACTCCGGCCAGGAGCAGCGGGTGCTGTCCGGCCCGGCGAAGCCGCTGCGGTCGGTCGCGTTCCGCCCGGACGGGCAGCGGCTGGCCGCCGCCGGCGACGACCTGACGGTGTCCGTGTGGGACCTGTCCACCGGCCGGCTGAGTTCCTTCCCGACCGGGCACACGGCCCCGATCCAGCGGGTCGTCTACCGGCCTGACGGCCGGCAGCTGGCGACCGCCTCCGCCGACGGCACGCTCAAGCTCTGGGACCCGGACCGGCCGACCGGGCTGGACGCCCCCGCCTTCCGCGGCCACGGCGACGCCGTCCTGGCGGTGGCCGTCAGCCCCGACGGCCGGCGGCTGGCGACCGCCGGGCAGGACAAGACGGTCCGCCTGTGGGACGCCCGCAGCGGCGAGGTGACGCGGACGCTGGAGGGCCACACCGGCCCAGTCCGGGCGGTGGCGTTCAGCAAGGACGGCAAGACACTGGCGACCGGCGGGGACGACAACTCCGCGAAGGTCTGGGACGTGGCCAGCGGCCAGGTGCAATTGACCGTCTCCGGGCACAAGGACGCGATCCTGGGCGTCGCCCTCAGCCCGGACGGCAAGAAGTTGGCGACGGCGAGCAAGGACGGCACGGCCCGCGTCCGCGAAACGGCGACCGGGCAGTCGCTGTTCACCCTCCGCGGCCACACCGGAGCGGTGACCGGCGTCGCGTTCAGCCCCGACGGCAAGCGGGTGCTGACGACCGGGGCGGACGGGTCGGCCCGGTCCTGGGACGCGGAGACGGGCCGGGAAGTGGCGGCCATCACCGACCGCGTCGAGAAGGGGTGGGTGACGCTGCCACCGGGGGCGCGACAACGGGACCCGCTGGCGCAGCCGGGGGCGTACCCGGCGCATGCGGCGTACAGTCCCAAGGGCAACCGGGTGGCGTTCGCCTGCCGGGATGGCAGCATCCTGCTGGTCGATAGCACGAACGTTTTCCCGCGGGTGCTGATGGAGGGCCACGACGGGCTGGTGCGGTGCCTGGCGTTCAGTCCGGACGGCCGGCGGCTGGCCAGCGGGGATGGGCAGGGGACGGTCAAAGTCTGGGACGTGCGGACCGGGCTGGAGGTGCTGAACCTGGCGGCCCACGACGGGGCGGTGAACGGCCTGGCGTTCAGCCCCGACGGCGACGTGCTGTACACGGCCGGCTCGGACCATGCGGTCAAGGCGTGGGACGGGACGCCGCTGGACGGCCGGCCGAGGCCGGAGCAGACCGCCAAGGAGGGGGACGAACAACCGTAGGAGGGCTGGCGAACCGGCGGCGTGAGCCGCCGGGTGGCCTTCCAACCGCCCGTGGCACTCACCACCCCACGGCTGGCAATCACGTCGGGCGGCCAGCCAGCGCCTGCCGGTTTGCGGGGCCACCGGGCGGCTCACGCCGCCGGTTCGCCGGGTCACGCCGCCAGCCGCCGCGGGCGGGCCTTGATGTCGAACAGGCCGAAGATGTCCTCCTCGCTCAGCCCGAGCTGCGGCGGCGGTCCGTTCTGGGCGATCAACTCCTCGAACAGCCGCCGCTTGCGGTCGAGCACCTCCGCGATCCGCCCCTCGATCGTGTCCTGCGTCACGAACCGCTTGACGAACACCGTCTCCGTCTGACCCAGCCGGTGCGCCCGGTTGATCGCCTGGTCCTCGACGGCCGGGTTCCACCACCGGTCGAACAGGAACACGTAGTTGGTGAACTGCAGGTTCAGCCCGACGCTGCCGGTGCCGTAGCTCATCAACAGGGCGTGCTTGCCCGGGTCGGCCCGGAACCGGTCGAGGATCGGCACCCGCTCCGCCTGCGGCACCTTGCCGTGGTACAGCAGCGCCCCGAACGGGGCCAGCGCCGCGGCCATTTGCTCCAGCGGCCCGACCCACTGCGAGAAGACGATCGCCTTGCGGCCGCTCTCCGCCACCTCGGCCACGTCCGCCACCAGCCGCTCCAGCTTCGCACTTTCGCCGGTCAGCGGGTCGAAGTTGCAAATCTGCTTCAGCCGCATGACCAGCTCGAAGACGTGCTGCACCGTGATCGTCCGGCCCAGCCCGTTCAGGCGGATGACGCCCTCCGTCTCCGCGAGGTTGTAGCTCTCCCGCTGAGCCGGGGTCAGCTCCAGGACCACGTCCTGCACGACCTTCGGCGGCATGTCGGTCATCACCTCCTCCTTGACGCGGCGGAGGATGCAGTCGGCCGTGAGCTTCGGCAGATCCTTGGCGGGAGTCTCCGGCGGGACGCGGCCCGGGTCGATGAACGCAAACAGGTTCACCAGGTCGTCCGGCTTGTTCTCGATCGGAGTGCCGGTCAGGGCCCAGCTCCGCGACCGCCGCAGGTTGCGAGCCGCATGCGCCGTCTTCGACTCGCGGTTCTTGATCCGTTGGGCTTCGTCCAGCACCACCAAGTCGAACCGGACGTCGTCGGAATCGACGATCTCGGCGTCGCGGGTGAGGACTTCGTAGTTGACGATCTTGAGCGGGGCGGTGGACACCCGCCACGCGGCCCGACGGGCCGCGAGCGTCCCGCCGATGACCTCGAACGGCAGGTCGTCGGCCCAGCTCCGCAGCTCCCGGCACCAGTTGAATACCAGCGGCTTCGGGCAGACCAACAGCGCCCGCCGCACCAGCCCTGCCTGGAGCATCAGCCGCAGGGCCAGGATGGTCATGATCGACTTGCCGAGCCCCATTTCGTCGGCGAGCAGGGCGGCGTGCCGGGGCATCAGGAACGCCACGCCTTCCAGCTGGTACGGGTACGGCGGGAAGGGCACCGTCACCTGCTTGCCGACGAACATCTGCTCGATCGGCGGCTGGAGCAGGTACAGCAGCCGGTCCTTGAACAGGACCGTGTCCGGCGTCGGCAGCACGCGGGCCTTCGGCTTCCGCGGCGGCAGGTTCTCGGTGACCATCGCCGGCGGCGGCAGGTCCACCGGCACCGGCTGCGGCGGCCGCGGCGGCGGCAGCGCCGCCTCGCCCGGCGGCACCGGGAACTTCCAGCCCTCCGTCGAGACGGTGAGCGCGAGCTTGCTGAGCGGCCGCACCCAGGGGGCGTCGGTGAGCAGCCGGGCCGAATTGGTCCGTGGTCCGTGGTCCGTGGTCAGTTGCAAAGAAATGTCCTGGCAACGGACGACGGACGACGGACCGCGGACATCGCCGTCAGGCCGCACGGTGGGTCACCCCCATCTTGCGGGCCTCGGCGATCGCGTCCCGGATGCGGGCGAACGGTTCGGCCACGTCCAGCCCGCTGAGCCGGTCGAACAGGTCCTTCAGCCGCGGCCCGTCGTCCGGGTAGTCCGGGTGGGCCAGCAGCGGGCCGCGGAAGCCGGTCGCCGGCCGCACGACCACGCCGGCGGAGTCCGGCGGCTCGCCCGGCGGCGCGACCCACACCACCGGCACGTCCGCGACCCGCCGCAGCGTCCAGGCGTCGGGCGTGTCGGTCAGCACGACCTGGGCGGGCGTGGCGGTCTTGTCGAGGAGCGTCTTGCCGATCAGCTCGCCGCAGACGTAGCCGGCCAGCGTGCCGGCGTAGAGGATTTGCTGCACCCGGTTGGGCTGCACGGCCGTGCTCAGGCGGAACTCTAACGGCCGGCCCCAGAGGTTGGTGACGAGGTAGCCGCCGAGGTAGCCGCCGGCTTCGTGCAGCACGGTCAGGAAGCCGAGGTGGGCGGCGGGAGTCACGGGGCGTCCTCACGGGTGGGCCGATGCGTCGGCACGGTTCACATTCGGCGGACCCGGCCGCGGACTTTACTCCCTCCCCTCATCCCCCGAGTTTGCCGCGGCGCGGCGAGGAGGCGGATTCACTCAGTCCGGGGGGCATTGCAGCAGAACGCGAAGATACACCGAGATTGCCGAAAACGCAGGAAAACCGTTGGAAGGCGACGGCCGATTCTCGGGGCGTGGCTGAGTCTGGTTCACCACCGCACGCTGTAGCCCAGGTAGAAGCCGCTGCTGTTCACGGCGGCATTCGGCCCCGCCGTGTTCTTCAAGAAATCGCCGCCCCACAGGTACGAGTACACGAAGTAAAGGTCCGTCCGCTGCGTCAGGTGGACGTCGGTCAGGATTTCCGCCTTTTGGCCCACGTCCGTCCCCGCCAGCCCGGTCGGGTCGCGCGATAGGCGTTGCCGGCAATGCCGTACAGGGCGTCCTTGGGCTCGGCCAGCCAGAAGTGGTGGTACTGGAGCCAGACCGTGACCCACTTCGCCGGGTACAGGTAGAGCCGCAGGTTCAGGTCGAGGTTGTTCTGCCGGCCGACCGCGTCCACCCACCCCATGTAGTAGTGGATGAACGGGAAGAGCTGGTTGAACGTGTGGTACGTTCCGGCGTTGGGGTCGTTGTCGCCGCTGGTGTAGTTGTAGTACGCCCAGAACGTCGGGTTCCACGCGACCTCCTTGGCGTGGTAGCCGAGCCCGCCCGAGTACATCCCGGCCACGACCGGCGCGGAGTTCACCTCGCCGAGCTGGATCGCCCCCTCCGTCTCCCACAGGAACCGGTCGTCGAAGTCCGAGGCGTAGCGGCCCCCGATGGTGTGGATCGTGAACGGGGCGCGGACGATGCCCGTCTGCGTCACGCGGTTGTCGTTGTCCAGCATCAGGTAGTAGGCATCGACGAACGTGCCCTTCCTGGGTCGGTACGTGACCCAGCTTCCCGCGAAGTTCTGCTGGTGGTCGGCGGAGTTCAATTCGGTGGCATTCGGGAAGACCGGTTGGAGCCAGAATAGGTCCACGTCCCAGTTCTCCCCCACCCGAAAGGCGCGGACCCCGTCCCACGTCCGCCGAGTGTTTCCCCAGTCCGGGGTGCCCACCAGCCGCAACGAGCCGAGCGAAACCTCCTGCCGCCCGGCCCGGACGAACACCGGCCTGTCGCCGACCTCGGCGACCTTGGCCTCGACAAACAGGTTCTGGAAGTCGCCCCGGTCGACGTCGGTCCCGAGCGGCGGGATGTCGTGCCACAGGTTGTCGGCGAAGATGCCTTCCACGAAGACGCGGAAGCAGTCCTGATACCACAGGTCCACATAGGGCCGGACCCGGACGAGGGAATACACGTTGTTCGACTCGGTGAGGCGGCTGTTGTACTCGTTCGAGTAGCGGACCCACGCCTGCCCGCCGGTGGCGAACAGCCAGTTGTCCCCGACCCGGACGCGCTTGAGCTGCTCCAGAAAGTCCGGGTCGTAACCCGGCTTGTCCACGAACCGCCAGTCGGCGTCGTAGAACGACAGCGGCGACAGGGCGAACGGCGGGTACGGGTACTGCGGCGGCCCGTCCCGGTAGGCGCCGGTCAGGAAGTCGAGTGCCGAGTAGTACCCGGGGCCGGTCGGCGGCAGCGGGAACAGGCCCGGTCTGGGCAGGGCTCGGATGGAGGGCGGTACCTTCGAGAAATCGAACTGTTTGCAGGCGTCGCACGGCCCGGCCGGTTCCGTCGCCGCGGCGTCGGGAGCCGGACCGGGTGCCACAGCGGCAGTCTCCCCGACCGGCGCGTCTTGGGCCTGCGTCACCAACGTCTGCACTGCGAGAACGATCGCGGCGCATACCGCCATCGCCAGACGCCTGCGATCCGACATGCCGTGCCTCCTTGCTCCCGGTTACTTCGGCATGTCCGAAACGACCCCTACAACGAGCCGCGCCAGGGGGTAGGGATTCTGAACGAATCGCAGGAATTGAACAAATGCCCCGCTCATCTTGCCCCACTTGCCAAGTCCAATCCGAAAAGCTACTATTCCGATGATTTTTCTTTTTGTTCCATACTTGATAATCATACTGACGATTGACACAATGTCGGTCAGGTTGCCCGGTCGGACCGAGCGGCAGGTGGCTCATGACGACGTTCCCCCCGAAGCTGTCCCCGGTTGAAACCATCAAGGAAACCAGCCGCCAACTCCGCGGCACGGTCGCCGAGGAGTTGGCCGGCTCCGCCGCCAGTCTGTCGGAGGGGGCCAAGAACCTGCTGAAGTTCCACGGCTCCTACCAGCAGGAGGACCGGGACGCTCGCAAGCGGCGGTCCAAGGAAGGCGTCGGCAAGCACTACATGTTCATGGTCCGGTGCAAGATCCCGGGCGGCAAAGTCACCGCAGACCAGTATCTCGCCCTCGACGAACTGGCCGACCGCCACGCCAACGGCACCCTGCGGTTCACCAGCCGCCAGGGGATCCAGTTCCACGGCGTGCTCAAGGGCGACCTGAAGGCGACCATCAAGGCGATCAACGACACGCTGCTGACGACGCTGGGGGCCTGCGGCGACGTGGAACGAAACGTCATGGCCTGCCCGGCCCCGATCGCGGACGGCGTCCGGCCGGAGTTGCAGCGGTGGGCGGACGTGATCGCCCGCGAGTTCGCCCCACGGACGACCGCCTACCACGACATCTGGCTCAACGGCGAGAGCGTCGGCCCGGGGGCAGAGGTCGAGGAGCCGCTCTACGGCAAGAGCTACCTGCCGCGGAAGTTCAAGACCGGCTTCGCCATGACCTACGACAACTGCGTGGACGTGTTCGCGCAGGACCTCGGGTTCCTGGCCGCGGTCGAGAACGGCCGGATCGTCGGCTACGACCTGCTGGCCGGCGGCAGCATGGGCATGACCCACGGCAACGCCAACACGTTCCCGGCCCTGGCCAAGCACGTCTGCTGGATCGAGCCGGACCAGGTGTTGCAGGCGGCCGGGGGCGTGATCCGCCTGTTCCGCGACCACGGCAACCGCGGCGACCGCAAGCGGGCCCGGCTGAAGTACCTCATCCACGATTGGGGCGTCGAGCGGTTCCGGACCGTGCTCTCCGAGTACGTGCCGTTCGAGGTCCGGCCGCCGCGGCACCTCAAGGTGACGGGCGTGGACTTGCACCTCGGTTGGCACCCGCAGGGCGACGGCAAGTGGTTCTACGGCCTGAGCGTCGAGAACGGGCGGGTCAAGGATGACGGCTCATTCGGCCTGCGGAGCGCCCTGCGGGACATCGTGCAGCGGTTCCGACCGCGGTTGCGGCTGACGCCACAGCAGGACGTCTTGCTCTGCGACCTGGCCCCCGGCGTCAAGGACGAGCTGGAAGCGGCGCTCGATCGGCACGGCGTGGCCCGTCCGGAGCGGGTCAGCCCGACGCGGCAGCTCGGCCTGGCGTGCCCGGCCATCCCCACGTGCGGCCTGGCGATTTCGGAGTCGGAGCGGGTGCTGCCGGGGATCATCGACGGGATCGAGGCGGAGCTGGCCCGGCTCGGGCTGGCCGACGAGGCGATCAGCGTCCGCATGACCGGCTGCCCAAACGGCTGCGCCCGGCCGTACCAGAGCGACATCGGCATCGTCGGCCGCAGCGGCAACAAGTACGTGCTCTACGTCGGCGGCAGTTCCCTCGGCGACCGGCTGAACGTCGAGCTGAAGGACCTCGTGCCGGCGGAGGAGCTACTGCCGACGCTGCGGGTGGTACTGGAAGCGTTCCGCGACGGCCGGCGGCCGGGCGAGCGGTTCGGCGACTATTGTCAGCGGGTCGGGATCGAATGGCTGCGGCGGCTCGCCGGGGCGGGGCCGCACGCGCAGTCGGCTTGAGCCGATTCTTGTAGGGTGGGTCGAACGAGCGGAGCGAGTGAGGCCCACGGAGCAGGAGACGGTCTCCTGCTCCGTGGGCC
>DASXAN010001401.1:0-4563 GCA_036406755.1 Gemmataceae bacterium | reverse complement strand
AAGGGGAAGACGATCATCCGCGTTGTCGCGCCCGTGATGGCCCGCAATCCGGCTGCGGGTGTGGGAGCCAAAGTCAAGGACAATAGGAGATGATCATGATCCGGACCCTGTTAACACTCGCGGCTGGCATCGGTGTGGGTGTGGCCGTTACGTTTGCCGCCGACCACGACCACCACAAGGCCGTGAAGGTGACCCAGCTTGCCCGGCGGGACATCGTCGAGAAGCTGGACGGGAAGGCTGCCAGTGCAACGGTGGTCGAAGTGACCTTCGAACCCGGCCAAAAGGATTCACCGCACCACCATACCGGCCCGGTGTTCGGCTACGTCCTGGAGGGCGAATACGAGCACGCCCTCGGCGACGAGCCGGTCAAGAAATACAGGGCCGGGGATACGTTCTACGAGCCGTCGGGAGCTGTGCACCGGGTGGCCCGGAACCCGAGTGGCAAGACCAGGACCCGCCTCCTGGCGGTGGTCCTGCACCCCCGCGACGCCAAAGAGGTCACGGTCCCGGAGAAGGGCCAGGAATAGGGATCGTGGCTCGTAACCGTTCGGACGCACTTCGAACTGAATGCCGGACGAGGATGCCTCCATCGAGTGTCAAAGAACCCGGGCAAGATGAAGACACGCCTCATCGCAGTCGCGCCGCACCCGCGGGGCGCGAAGGAGGTGGCGACCCCGAAGTCGAAGAGGGAGTCATCATGGTCAATCGTCGTCTCATTGCCGCGTGCTGGGTGGTTCGTCTGGCCCTGGCTGCTTCGTTCCTGTCCGCGGTGGCCGACCGGCTCGGGTTCTGGGGACCGCCGGGCGCGGCGGGGGTCGCGTGGGGTAGCGTGCCGAAGTACGAGGAGTACGTGGCCCAGCTCAACTGGTTCCTGCCGGCGGTGCCGGTGCCGGTGGTCGGGTGGGCCGCGACGGCCTGCGAGGTGACCCTCGCAATCGGCCTGCTGATCGGTTGGGGGCTCCGCTGGGTGGCGTTCGCGGCCGGCATCCTCTTGACCGCGTTCGCGGTGACGATGGCCGTCGCCCTCGGCCCGAAGTCACCGCTCGACTACTCCGTGCCGTCCGCGGCGGGGGCGGCGTTCCTGTTGGCCGCACTGACGTGCCCGACGAGTCCTCAAACGGGGCTGGAGTTTGCCAGACGTGCGCGTGCGGGTTGATATCCGGGTCGGTGAAGTATGATCCTGAGCCACTCGAACCCGCGGCGGCAGGGAACCTGATGATTTGCTGCTCGCGCCCCCAGGAAGCCGTAGTAATCGACATGTGGCGCGAAATCCCAATTTGAAGTCAAGAAACGGAGTTCTCGCGTAAACATTACCTCGGCGCGGCCCGTTTTCATGCTCCGTGTCGTTTCCCGGCTCGTGCGGCCCGGGTCTCTGGTCGTGATCGGAATCGCCGCCGCCAAGGGATGGAATTAAGGCGAGGAATTAACTCGAAGGGGGAGAAACGTGTCGCATCCCGAGGAATACGACGTGGTGGTGCTCGGCAGCGGGAGGGCCAGATTCCTCGCTTGGTCGCTGGCCTCGCAAGGGAAGCGCGCGGCGGTCGTCGAGCGCAAGTATGTCGGGGGGGCCTGCCACTCCCTCGCTTGCCTCCCGAGCAAGAACGTGATCCACAGCGCGAAGGTCGCGGCCTACTTCCGCAGAGGCGCTGAGTTCGGGATCGCCACCGGCGACTGGAAAGTTAAGATGCCCGCTGTCCGCGACCGCAAGCGGAGAATGGTCGAAGAAATTGTCGCATCGGATGTCGAAGCCCACCGGAACAGCGGTGCGGAGCTGATCATGGGGGAGGGCCGATTCGTCCGGCCACGGACGGTCGAGGTGACGGTCGCCGACGGCGGGAAACGTACCCTTCGCGGCAACGTCGTTGTGATCAACACGGGCTCCCGCGCGCGGATCGACTCGATCCCGGGACTTGCCGACGCGCGGCCGATGACGCACATCGAGGCCCTCGACTTGGACCGCGTCCCGCAACACCTCCTCGTCCTGGGAGGTGGCTATGTCGGACTCGAGCTGGCTCAGGCCCTGCGACGCTTTGGCAGCCGCGTGACGGTTATCGAGAGGGCTGGGGCCCTGGTCAACCGTGAAGATCGAGATGCCTCACTGGCGCTGCGGGATCTCTTCCACGACGAGGGGATTGCGGTGCTGACGGCCACGCCCGTCGAGCGCGTGGAGGGGCGGTCCGGCGAGTCCGTGCGGTTGCACACGACGCGCGGGGGGGCGAAGGAGGTGATCGAGGGCTCGGATCTTCTGGTTGCGGCCGGCCGAACCCCGAATACCGACGGCATTGGCCTGGAGGCCGCCGGGGTCGAGCGTGACGAGCGCGGCTTCGTCAAGGTTGACGAGCGGCTCCGGACCACGGCCCCCGGCGTGTGGGGGGTGGGCGACTGCGCGGGCAGCCCATTCTTCACTCACATCGGTGACGATGACGTCCGCGTGGTTCGCGATAACCTCGCCGGCATCGACCGCGTGACGACCGGCCGTCTGGTGCCCTTCTGCCTGTTTACCGACCCCGAGTTGGCCCGGGTCGGCCTGAGCGAGTCGGAGGCGACAGGGCGCGGGATCGCCTACCGGCTGGCGAAGATCCCTGTGACGGCGATCAGGCGCTCCTGGACGCTCTCCGAATCGCGCGGCTTCTACAAGACTCTGGTCGCCGCCGACAGCGACCGCATCCTAGGGTTCACCGCGTTCGCGCCCGAGGCCGGCGAGGTCATGACGATCGTTCAACTAGCGATGACCGCAGGCCTGCCCTACATGGCGTTGCGCGATGCGATCCTGGTCCACCCGACGATGGCGGAAGGGCTTGCCAGGCTTTTCCGCGCGTTGCCCGCCAGGCCCTGACGCAGTCTGCAGATACCTACTGGGCTATACAAAAACGATGAGCACGGCGTCGTCAGAACCGCCAGCCGATGCCAGCGTTGGAAAAAAACCGGGCTGACTGGTCGTTCAGC
Source organism: Gemmataceae bacterium (assembly GCA_036406755.1). GTDB lineage: Bacteria > Planctomycetota > Planctomycetia > Gemmatales > Gemmataceae > DASXAN01. The sequence goes on along the minus strand of DASXAN010001401.1, from coordinate 1,617 downwards.
CCCCAGCCCACGCGGACGTTGACCTCCAGGTTCGGCGTCACCAGGTAGTGCACACCCGGGCTGATGTAGTGTTTGACGAAGTCCTGCTCCTTGTCGCGGGAGAACAGCCCGAAGTACTCGGCGTGGACGCCCCACTTCTCGCCGACCGGGACCTTGAGCACGGCTGACGGGGCGAAGACGTCGAAATGGTCCTCGCGATCGCTGCCGGTGCTGTAGCGGAACGCGGCGTCGAACTTCCAGCGGTTGGGTAGCTCCCAGCCCCAGGCGTAGGTGGCCAGCAGCTGCGTATCCGACGCCTCGCCACTGGTCGGCGTCGCCCCCAGGACGATCAGGACGCTCGTGGGCAGCCAGTTGCGCTGCTCGGTGATGGCCACTTTGACGCCGTAGCTAATCAGGGAACCGCGCTCCAACCCCGCTCCCTCGGCTGTGCCGCCCGACTGGGACACCGACGTGATGTCGCTCGGCGCACCGCCCACCTCGTAATTCCAGCCGAGCCGCAACTCGACGCGGTCGGTCACGCCGTAGCGGAGCACCATCTCGGGGAAGCTGTGCGTCTCCTTGACCCCGCGGTTGTCGATGAAAGAGTACGCCGACTCGGTGATCAGCCGGCCACGGCCGGCGGTCGTCAACGCCGGCGTGAACGAGTCCCGGTCAGGCTCGATCTCGTCCTCGCGGCGACGCTCGCCGCGGGATTCGCCGCCGGACTCGCCGCCCGCTTCAGGAAGTTCGGGGACCTGCCCCGGCGGGCGGAGCCAGAGCGGCGTGTCGGGGCGAACCGGCGGCGTGGCGGGCTGCTGCGCGCTCGCGAGCGCCGGGGTGATGCTCAGACCGACGACGGTCACAAAAAGGTGACGGACAACCAGATGGCGGGGAGCCGTCATCGCAAAGCCTCCATGCCTTGCGGGAGCGTTGGTCGGGGTGGCCGGCGGTGTCGCCGGCTGGCGTAGTTCAGGCGGCGGCGCCTGGAGCGTCGATTCGGCGATCCAATCCGGACCACATGACTCGGCGGCGGACGAAATGGGCTCGTTCGAAGTGGCTTGGGAGGGTTGGCCGGGATGTGCCGATCGTGCCGGTGCGGTTACCAACCTGCGGGCAAGGTCAGGACCGGCGCGGCGGACCCCGGCGGACGGTGCGAAACGTCCAGCCGGCTCAACTCCAGCACCAGGCGAACGTCGACTTGGTCATCGCGTCGCGGTCGTCGATGTAGTACCAATAGCTGCGGTACGGGATAGCGCCGAACGCCGGCGGCGGCGGCTTCTTCCCCGCGTACACCGTGATCTCGAACAGCCCGCGCGTGATCTCGCGGCCGTCGATCACGCAGCCGTCGTCGGCGGCGGTCGTGGGGACCACGCCGGCACAGCTGTGCTCGGCGGGCACCTCCACCCCGTTGGCCCGGTAGGACAGCACCTGGGCCGTGGACCGGGTCACGACCCGCAGCTCGGTCGTCGGCGGCGTGGGTACCTTGGCCGGGTCAGCGTTGCCGCGGACGGTCGAGTTAGAGCCCGGTTTGGCCGGACGTCGGGTCAATGGCTTTCTATTCATCTCTGGCCGGCAAACGCCGCGCCAGGCGTCCCGCCCGCTTGACGGCCACCCCGGTGGCGGTGCCACGAACCATCG
>DASXAN010001400.1:0-16224 GCA_036406755.1 Gemmataceae bacterium | reverse complement strand
ACTCCAACCTCTGCTTCTTCGCATCCACGGCCGTCAGCCGGTACGCCTTCTTCTCCGGCAGATACCGGACCTCGCCGCCGCTGACGTACCTGCCGTGCTTGACGTCGAACCGCAGCCAGGCGTCGTCGCCCTTGAACCGCCAGCTCCAGTCGATCGATTCGCTCCAAGTGGCATCCTTCGGGCCGGGCCGCGGCTTGTCGGGGCCGCCCGTGCCCTTCCACGTGCCGACATAGTCATTCAGCTCCTGCAGTGCCGCCTTGCGGGCGTCGGCCGCACGGCCGTCGGACGGCAGGAACACGGCGACGGCGCAGACCAGCCGGGTCAGGGTTCGCATCAGGTGCCCCGAGAGTCAGGGAAGGTCGAGCAGATAGATTGTGCCGTTGTCGTTGGCGATGGCCAGATGCTTGCCGTCCGGCAGGAACGCGACTGTGTGGACCCCGCCTTTGACGTCCCACGTCCGCAGCGACTTGCCGGTCGTCAGGTCCCAGAGTTCGATGCCGCCGTCGGTGGTGTACGTGGCGAGGCGAGTGCTGTCGCCGGCCACGGCGAGGCCGGCCCGGCCGGACGCGGTGCGGAACGTCCGCAGAGGCTCGGGCTTGTCCATCGCCCAGATCTTGACCTCGCCCTCCTCGTCGCACGTCACCAGGGTCTTCTTGTCGGGCGTGATCGCCAGGTCCCAGAGCCTTTTCGAGTGGGCCGGGCGGTCGCCGCCGACCCGCTCCTTCTTCGCCACGTTCCAGACGCGGACGCTGCCATCGGGCGCGCCCATGGCCGCGAGTTCGCCGTCGGCGCTGAACGCCAGGCAGGTGACGTGCCGGCCGCGGTCGGACAGCGTCTCGACAGGCCGCAACGTGGTCGGGTCGAGCACCAGGACGGTGTGCGTCTCGTCGTCCTCCGACGCCCCCGGCCGGCGGGTCCACGCGAGTGCGTTCTTGCCGCCGGTCGGTATGGTAAGGAGCAGCACCTCGTCGGTGGAGTCCACGGCCTTCAATTCCTGGCCGGTGGTCGCGTCCCAGGAGCGGAGCTTGCGGTCCTCGCTGTAGCTGACGACCAGCTTGCCGTCCGGGCTCAGCGCGACGCCGGCGACCCCGGCGGCGTGGCCGCCGAGCGTCCGCACCTCCGCCGCCGTCGACGGGTCCCAGAGGCGGACGGTGCGGTCCTTCGACGCCGACGCGAGCAGGCGGCCGTCGCCGCTGGGGGCGAGGGCCGTGACCTCGCGCGTGTGGCCGGTGCCCGTCTGCTCGCCCTCGTCGGCCCCGAACCGCCAGACCATCACCTGCCGGTCCACCGACGCGGACACGATCGCCCGGCCGTCGGGGGAGAAGGCGACCGACGTGACCCAGTCGGCGTGGCCGCGGTAGGATCGGACCTCGCTGCGGGTTTGCAGGTTCCAGACCTTCACCACCTGGTCGCTGCCGGCCGACGCGAGGAACACGCCGGACGGGCTGACGGCCACCGCACTCACGGGGCCGGAGTGGCCCTGGAGCTTGGCCAGCGGCTCGCGGATCGGGCCGCCGGCCAGGTTCCACAGGCGGACCTGCTTGTCGCCGCCGCAGGTCGCCAGCCGCTGCCCGTCCGGGGTGTAGGCGAGGCCGGCCACCCCGCCGGACTCGTGGGCCTTGAACGACGCCGCCTCCCGGCCCTCGGGCAGCTCCCACAGCTTCACCGTGCCGTCGGCCCCGGCGGTCGCCGCCTGCCGGCCGTCCGGCCGCACCGCCACCGCGCTGACGGCCGACCCGTGGCCCGTCAGGACGACGACCGTCTTGCCAGAGTCCGCGTCCCAGAGCCGGGCGGTGCGGTCGGCCGCCCCGCTGAGGATTTGGCGGCCGTCGGGCCGGAAGGCGACGGCCAGCACCGGCCCGTCGTGGCCCCGAAACGCCCGGACCTGCTCGCCCGACGCCACGTCCCAGAGTCGCAGGACGCGGTCACCGCCGGCCGAGACGAGCCGCCGGCCGTCGGGCGAATAGGCGACGGCGGTCACCGCTTGCGTGTGGCCGGTCAACGACTTCAACTCCCGGGCGGTGTCGGCGTCCCAGAGGCGGACGGTCCGGTCCGCCCCGCCGCTGGCGACGTGGCGGCCGTCCGGGGCGAACACGGCCGTCCACACCGACCCCTGGTGGCCGGCCAGCGTGCGGTGGGCGTCGGACGGGTCCATCGCCCACAGCCGCACCGTCTGGTCGAAGCCGCCGGAGGCCAGGGTGCGGCCGTCCGGCGAAAACGCGACGGCCGTGACCGCGTCGGTATGGCCCTGGAAGGTGCGAAGCACTTGCAGCGAGCTGAGGTCCCAGACGCGAACGGCGTGGTCATTGCCGCCGGTGGCGAGGGTACGACCGTCGGGGCTGAATGCGAGCGACAGCGCCTGGTCGGGGAGGTTCTCGATTTTCTTTTTGACCGCCCCAGTACCCTCGACCGGCTCGCCGTCGGGGGCCGGGGCGCCATGCACTTTGATCGTGCGGTCGTGGCCGCAGCTGGCGAACGACTTGCCGTCGGGCGAGAACGCGACCTGGTTCGCCTGGCCGTCGTGGGCGGTCAGTCCGAGCGGGAAGCGGCGGTCCTTTGACTCGGGGCAATAGACGTTCACCCGGCCATCACCGGCGGCGGACGCCACGAGCTTGCCATCGGGGCTGTACGCAACGGAGAAGATCATCGCGCCCTGCGGGCCGAGGTCCACCGTCTTCTTGCCGGTTTCGAGGTCCCACACGCGGACGGACTTGTCCTCGCTGCCGGCCGACGCCAGCGCCTTGCCGTCCGGTCGGTATGCCAGGCAGGTGACGTAGCCGGAGTGACCCTTGAGTGTCTGCTTCTCCTTGCCGGTGTCGGGGTCCCACAGGATGATGTCGCCCCCGCCGGCCGAGGCGATCGTCTTGCCGTCCGGCGAAAAGGCCGCGGCCTTGACCTTATCCTTGTGGCGGAACGTTAGCAATTCGCGGCCATTGGCCAGGTCCCACACCTTCACGGTCCCGTCGGCTGAGGCGGTCGCCAGCCGCTTGCCGTCCGGGCTGAACGACAAGGCCTCGACCTTGCCGCCATGTCGCAGCCGCGGGTCACCCAGGACGCGGGCGACGTGTTGCGGGAAGTCGGGGGGCAGGGCGGGCAGGTGCCAGCGGGCGTCACGGAACGCCTGGGCCGCCTCGTCGAACTGGCCGGCCGTCAGGGCCGCGTCGCCTTGTTTGGCCAAGTCCTCGGCCCGGCGGAGCATGGCCGGGGCGAACAGGCGGGCCGCGCCGCTGTCGTCAGCCTGCTTCCGCTCCGCCCGGTAGGCGGACTGCAGGCCCCGGACGGAGTCGGCGGTGAGCGGCTTCGATTCGGCGGCCAAGGCGATCGTGGCTGTCAGTACGGCGAGGGAAAACGCGAGGCGGGACACCCCGGGCAGACGCGCCATGACGGCACTCCGGTCGGACAGGCGTGAGGGTCGGACGATGTGAGTATACGGCCGGCGTGCCGGCGGCCACAAGGGAACCGGCGGGCAGGTGTTACGGACGGGTCAGTCGTTCAGCGCGGGCCGGGGGTCGAGGGCGCGGGTGCCGACGCGGGCCAGGAAGCGGGCCTTCTGGTCGAACGTCAGCTCGCCGGTGAACTTCTTCCGGACGGCGCGTAGCCAGCGGATAGGCCGCTTGCGGTAATCGACGGCGACGCGGACCAGGACCGGGCCTGGGAAGCACAGTGCGCCGCGGATGCCGGCGTCGAGCTGGGCGGTCGAGAGGATTTCCTGGTAAGCAACCCCGAACCCCTGTGCCAGGGCGGCGTAGTCGAGGCGGGCGAGGATGGTCGCTGTCGTCCGCAGGTACGCCGGCTGTTGCAACTCCTGCATGTAGTGGTACGCCTGGTCGTCGAGGATGAAGAACTTGACCGGCAACCCTTCGCGGGCCGCGGTGCTGACCTCCATCGCCGACATCAGGAAGCAGCCGTCCCCGGTGAGCGTGGCGACCGGGCGGCCGGGAAATGCCCGCTGCGCACCAAGGGCCGCCGGGATCGACCAGCCCATTGCCTGGTTGTCGGTCGGGTTGAAGTAGGTCCGTGGCCGGCAGACGGTGTAGGCCTCCGCGGCCAAATGTTCCGACACGGTCACGTCCACGAACAGCATCCCGTCCTCGGGCAACTGCCGCCGCAGGGCCAGCACCAGGGCCATCGGGTCGGCGCCGCACTCGGCGTAGGTGCGGGCGTGGTCGCGGGCGTCGGCGCACTTGAGCTTGTGGATGCGGCCGCGCAGTGCCGGGTCCGGCGGCCGGCGGAGCTGGTCGGCGTTCGCCAGCAGGCAGTCGAGGAAGAGTCCCGAGTCGGCGGCGACGCAGACGTCGGGTTTGAGCACCCGGCCGAGGTTATTCGGGTTGGCGTCCACCTGGACCAGCCGCCGCGGCTGCGGGTTGGAATAGAACCCGGTCGCGACCTCACTGAACCGCACGCCGATCGCCACGACACAATCCACGTCCGCAAACGCCTCCTCCGCCGTGCGCGTGCCCTGTGGCCCGTACCCCCAGCCGACGGCCAACGGGTGCGTTTCGGGGACAACGCCCTTGCCCGAGACGCTGGTCGCCACGGGGGCCTGGAGCAGTTCCGCCGCCTGGACCAATCGGTCGCCGTGATCTATGCAGCCGAGGCCGGCGTAGAAGCCGACTCGCAGCCGGCGGTCGGCGAGCAGTTGCACTGCACGGCCGGCGGCGGCCTCGTCCCAGGGCAGGGCGGGGGCGGCCGGCGGCGGGATGCGGAACTCGTGCGCTTCGAGGAACAGGTTGTACGGGATGACGACCGCGGCCGGCCCCGGCTCGCCGGAGACGGCCAGGGCGAACGCCTGCTGAATCGCGCCGGGAATCTCTCCGACGCGGCAGACGGGGAAGACGCCCTTGGTCACCGGCTGGAGCAGGGCGACGTTGTTGAGCGAGTGGACCTGGAACGGCCGGGCGTGCTTGCAATTGCCGACGTCGCCGACGATGGCGACGACCGGCACCGAATCGAGCAGGGCTTCGCCGAGCCCGCTGAGCGAGTTCGTGACGCCGGGGCCGGGCACGACGCAGAGCACGCCGGGGCAGCCGGTGGCCCGGGCGTAGCCGTCGGCCATGCAGGCGGCGGAGAATTCGTTCGTCACCAGCAGGTATGGCAGGCCGCGGGACTTGAAGGCGTCCCAGAGCTCGTTTTCCTGCGCGCCGGGGATGCCGAACACGCAGCCGACGGCGTGCTGCTGTAGCGCCGCGACGGTCGCCTCGGCCCCGGTCAGCCGACCGACGATCCAGCCGTCGTCCCGCTGGCCGCGGGCCCGGAGCGGGCTGGCGGCCGCAGCCGACGGCATCATCGAGGCGACCGCCGGGGCCGCGGCAAACGCCTGGAGCAACCCGCGGCGTGTCATCGGCGACGCCATGCCCACCCCCGGTGACCGACCGCCCGCCCGGGGTACCCACGAGGTGGGTCGCCGGCGGAGGGTGCCCGGGTTGTATCGGCACTGCCGACGGGGGCGCTTCAGCCGGATGTGCGCGGACTTTGGGTTAGTTGGCGAAGCGGCGGCACCGCGGGCCGCACGACGGGCCGTCGCTACGGCAGGCCGTCGGCGGGCCGCCGCCGTCGGACTGCGGCCGGGCCGGGACGCTGATGAGCCGCTCCAGCTTCCGGCCCTGACAGGCTGGGCAGGTCACGGCCTCGTCGCCGAAGACCAATTCCTCGAACGTGTGCTTGCAGGTGCGGCACTCGTACTCGTATAGCGGCATGGGGCGGCTCCGTCACTTGCGGCGGTTGCGGTAGATCTCGCTGGCCCGCATCAGAATCTGCTGCTCCCGCTCCGACAGGCTGCTCTTGCCATGGCGGGCGACCTTCTCCAGTACGGCGTCCAGCTCGGCCTCCAACTGCGAGTCGGGCATCGGCCGGGCCGGGGCGGCGACCACCGGCTCCCGCTCGGGCTCGCCGCGGTACACCTTCAGACGCGGACGTGGCCGGGGGACGCTGATCGACCAGTTCGATGGCCAGACGTTCAGAATGCGCCACTGGAACTTGTAATAGAGGAAGCCGAAGGCGGCCCCGCCGAGGTGGGCGGCGAAGCCGACGTTCTCGCCGGGCCGCAGCCCGAGGACGCCGAACGCGTCGAACGCCACATACAGGACCACCAGCAGCAGCGCCGGCACGGGGATGACGAAGAAGAGGTAAATCGTGCGGTTGGGAAAATGCAGGGCGAACAGCATGAGGACGGCCGTGACCGCTCCCGATGCGCCGAGCGCGGTCGATCGCTCGCCGGCCGGGTGACTCAGGGCGTCAACCCCGACATAGACGGCGCTGGCGACCACCGCAGCCGTCAGGTAAAACGCGAGGAACTCGCGTGGGCCGTAAATCGACTCGACCTCCGACCCCGCCCACCACAGGATCAACATGTTGAAGACGATGTGCTGCCAGTCGCGGGAGTGCAGGAACGCGCCGGTCAGCAACCGCCAAACCTCGCCGCCGAGGATCGCATCGGTGTCGATCTTCAGCCAATTCGTGACCGGGCCGTCGACGCCGTGGCGGGCCGTGACCAGTTGAAGAATGTAGACCGTGACGTTGATGAGGACCAACGCCTTCCACATCTGGCCGCGGCGGGCCAGCGTGCCGAGAAAGCTGGACCGTTCGTCCCGGTAGTACTCACGGTCGTAGATGCCCATGACCGGCCCTAGCCTGGGGAATGTGCCTGCTGGGAGTCCACCTTGTTTTACCAGATCGGTGCGCCCGGGGGGAAGTCACAACCGCGTCCGGGGCGGACCCGGCCATTGTTTGATCGGCATGCCGCCGCCCGCGGGTTGACCAGCCGGCAGAGAGTGTGAAGATGGGCGGGCAACTGGCGTTCGGCTCTCGCACGGCGAACGCCGATCCCATACAATCCCCGATACGTCGCCGCCCCCACGGTGCCGGTTGCCGTAGCCGCCCCACGGATCGCTGTGCCATGGACACGTCGCTGCCTCCGGCCGACCCGCTCGCCCCAACCCCTCCGCCGGAGATGACGCCGGACGCGGCCCCCCCGGCCGAGATGCCGGACGCCGCGGCCGCCGCCGAGGCCCTCCCGGCCGCAACCGCCGTCGCGACCCAGGAGCACGCGGCCGAGCCGCCGCCCCCTCCGCCGCCATCGGCACCGCCGCTCCCCCCGATCCCCGTGGATCTGTCCCGCGTCGCCCAGGACTTGCAGATCCGCAAGGTCCAGGTCGAGGCGGTCGTGCAATTGTTCGACGACGGCAACACCGTCCCGTTCATCACCCGCTACCGGAAGGAGCGGACGGGCGGGCTGAACGAGGACGTGATCCGCCGCATCCAGCACCGCGTCGGCCAGCTCCGTCACCTCGCCGAGCGGAAGCAGACGATCCTCAAGAGCATCGCCAACCAGGGCCGGCTGACGGACGAGCTGCGGGCCGCCATCCTCGCCGCGGAATCGCCGAAGCGACTCGAGGACCTGTACCTGCCGTACAAGCCCAAGAAGCGGTCGCTGGCCACCGAGGCCCGCGAGAAGGGGCTGGAGCCGCTGGCCCTGGCGATCTGGACCGGCGACCCGGCCGCGTCCAACCTGGACGAACTCGTGCCGACGATGGTCAACCCTGAGAAGGGGCTGAACTCGATCGAGGATGTGACGCAAGGCGTCGGCCACATCCTGGCCGAGCTGATTGCGGAGACGGCCGACGTCCGCGGGGTGGTGCGGATGGTGCTGTGGGACACGGGCCGGCTGGCCGTCGGCAAGAGCGACGCGCTGCCGGAGGGCAAGGGGCTGGAGTACAAGGACTACTTCCAGTTCACCGAGACGATCCGGCACATCCCGCCGCACCGGGTGCTGGCGATCAACCGCGGGGAGAAGGAAAACGCGCTCAAGGTCAGGCTGGAGTTCGAGGCCGACCTGGTCCGCCGCGTCGCGGCCGACCGGTTGCCGCTGGCCGACCACCCGCACCGGGACCGCCTGCTGCCGATCGTCGAGGACGCGCTCACCCGGCTGCTGCTGCCGAGTCTGGAGCGGGAAGTGCGGCGGGAGCTGACCGAGCGTGCCCAGGACCACGCGATCGCCGTCTTCGCCCGCAACCTCCGCAGCCTGCTGTTGCAGCCGCCGTTGTGGGGCAAGCGGGTGCTGGCCATCGACCCCGGCTACCGCACCGGGTGCAAGGTGGCTGTGCTCGACGAGACGGGCAACCCGCTGGAGCACGCGGTCATCCACCCGCACCAGCCGCAGAAGCGGCTGGCCGAGGCCCGGCACAAGCTGGAAGAACTGATCCGCAAGCACCAGGCGTCGGTCGTCGCCATCGGCAACGGCACGGCCTGCCGCGACACCGAGGAGCTGATCGCAGGCCTGATCGCCGAGTTCGACGCCCGTCGCCGCGGCGAGGTCGTACCGCCCCCGGAGCCGGCACCGCCGCCGCCGGTGCCGCCGGCACCGCCAGCGGAGGCCGCCGCGCCACCGCAGCGGGAACCGGCGGCGACCGCCCCGCCGACGGCGGCCGAGGAGGCCGCGCCGATCCCGCTGCCGCCGGCGAGCGAAGGACTGGCCCTGCCGTCGGAGGCCGCACCGGCCGCGGAGCCGGCCGCGCCGCCGCCGGCCGAAGCACCTGCCGCCGCGCCTGCTGCCGAGGCGCCGAAGCCGCCGCCGGCTCCGGTACTGCCCTCCCTCGACCACCTCCCGGAGCCGCCGGCCGAACTGGCTTACGTCGTCGTCAACGAGGCCGGTGCCAGCGACTACTCCACCAGCCCACTCGGCCGCGAAGAATTCCCCGGGTTCGACGCAACGCTCCGCAGCACCATCTCCATCGGCCGCCGGCTCCAGGACCCGCTCAGCGAACTAGTCAAGATCGACCCGCAGCACGTCGGCGTCGGCCTATACCAGCACGACGTCCATCCGAAGCACCTGAAGGAGTCGCTTGTCGAGGTCATCGAGTCCTGCGTGAACCATGTCGGTGTGGACCTCAACACCGCGAGCGTCCCGCTCCTGCGCCATGTATCCGGGCTGAACCAGCACGCCGCCCGCGAGCTCGTCGAATTCCGCAAACAACACGGCCCGTTCGCCGGCCGGGAGCAGGTCAAGCAGGTCCCCGGGATCGGCGACGCCCGCTGGACACAGGCCGCCGGGTTCCTCAAGGTGCCGGCCGCGGCGGACGCACTCGACGGGACCTGGATCCATCCCGAAAGCTACCCGGTCGCCCGCCAAGTGCTGGGCGACCTCGGGTTCGAGCCGGAAGTCCTGCGGCATTTGACGCCGGACCACCCGCTCCGCGAGAAGCTCAAGTCGGTTCCGGCGGAGGAGCTAGCCGGCCGGCTGCATGCCGGCGTCCCGACCGTCCGCGACATCGTCGACGCCCTGGCCCGGCCCGGCCGTGACCCGCGCGAGGATTTGCCGCCGCCGGTCTTCAAGAAGGGCGTGCTCAAGCTCGAAGACCTGCACCCCGGCATGGAGCTGAAGGGTACGGTCCTCAACGTGGTGCCGTTCGGTGCCTTCATCGACATCGGGTTGAAGGACAGCGGTCTGGTCCACATCAGCCAGATGGCCAACCGCTACATCAAGAGCCCGCACGAGGTGGTCGCGGTCGGGGACGTCGTCACCGTCTGGGTACTGACCGTGGACGCCGAACGGCGGCGGGCGTCGCTGACCATGATTCCCCCCGGCACCGAGCGGAAGCCGCCGGAGCGCCGCCCGCAGCGCGGCGAGCGGCCGCCGGCCGAACGGCGTGGTGAGGCCCCCGCCCGCGGCCCGGGCGGCCCGCCGCGCCGCGGCCCGCGGCCGCCGCAACCGCAGCGCGGCGGCCGCCGGCCGGCCCCGGCCGGCGAACCGGCCGGGGCGCCAGGCGGCGAACAACCGGCCGCCCCGCCGCGTCCGCCACGGCAGTTGCCCGAGCGGAAGCCGCCCAAGCCCCGGCCACTCCCGCAGCTCACCCAGGCGAAGAAGGAGGGTAAGGAATACCTGACGACCCTGGGTGAGTTGGCGGCGTTCTTCAAGGCCCGCGAGCCGCACGAACCGCCGCACGAGGCGCCACGCGAGCCGCAACCCGACACCTCTCAGCCGCCCGCCTCATGACGGGGCGCTGCGACGCAGCAGCCGCGCGAGGAGCGCTCGGTTGACGGTGCCGCGAAACCTCTCCTTGCCGTCAATCACGACGACCGGTACCCACTCGCCATATTGCGCGGCCAGCCCCGGCGCGGCGTCCACGTCCACGACATCAAGCGCAAAGCCATGGTGGCGCTGCATTTCCGTGAGCAGCGACCGCGCGTCCTCACACAGGTGGCATCCGCCGCGGCTATAAAGGACGACTCGGGCCGGCCGGCCCCCTATCCGCCCGCCGCGATCCGCTCGCCACCACGACCACGGCCAGCGCATCCAACTCCTCCCGACCCACCCGCCGCCGGTCGCCGCGTTTCGGTGTGTTGCCGGCCGCCCCGGGCCTTACAATATTCGTGAGACGATCGACGGGCCGTCCGCTCGCCCCGTGGCGGGGCCGGCCCGCCTGGGAAGCAAGGACACCGACATGGCTTCACGACCGAACCCCCGGCCGACCGGCACGAACCGCCGCCGCCCCGGGCCGTACCTGCCCGGCAGCCTCATTTTGATGCTCATCTTCGTGGCGCTCGTCGTCGCCCTGTTCATCGGCAACCCGCTCGGGGCGCCGCAGTCCATCGACTACAACGACTTCATCAAGCTCTCCGAGAAGCACAACCTCAAGAAAGTCACGTTCATCGGCAAGGACCGCGCCGACGGCGAGGTGGTCAACAACGAGGAGGAGTTCACCAAGAGCCTGAACCTCTCCGGCGGCAAGTTCAGCGTCACCCTACCGCCGTCCAACGACCGCGCCCCGCTCGGCGACCGGCTCCTGAAGGAAAACCCGGACGTCAAGATCACCAGCCAGGAGGACCACGGCAGCTGGGTCGGCGTGCTGTTGCCCACGGTCGTGACGACCATGCTGCTGCTGGGGGTGCTCGTCCTGTTCGTCCTGCCGCGGTTCCGCGACCCGCTCGGCGGCGGGTTCCTGAACAGCTACATCAAGAGCCCGGCCCGGCGCTACGAGCGGTCCAAGGGGCGGATCACGTTCGAGGACGTGGCCGACATGGAGAGCGCCAAGCGAGAGCTGACGGAGGTCGTCGAGTTCCTCCGCAACCCGGACAGGTTCCAGCGGCTCGGTGCCCGCGTGCCGAAGGGCGTCCTGCTCGTCGGCCCGCCGGGCACGGGCAAGACGCTCCTGGCCCGGGCCGTTGCCGGCGAGGCGAACGTCCCGTTCTACTCGATCAACGGGTCGGAGTTCATCCAGATGTTCGTCGGCGTCGGGGCCAGCCGCGTGCGGGACATGTTCAAGACGGCCAAGGAGAACGCCCCGTGCCTGCTGTTCGTGGACGAGATCGACGCCGTCGGCCGGATGCGGGGGGCCGGGGTCGGCGGCGGGTCGGACGAGCGGGAGCAGACGCTCAACCAGATCCTCTCCGAGATGGACGGGTTCCAGCCGTCCGAGACGGTTATCGTCATCGCCGCCACCAACCGCCCGGACGTGCTCGACTCGGCCCTGCTGCGGCCGGGGCGGTTCGACCGGCACGTGACCGTGGACCGGCCGACCTGGAAGGGGCGGCTGGAGATCCTCAAGGTCCACACCCGCAACAAGCCGATGGCCGATGACGTGGACCTGGAGGCGATCGCACGGAAGATGACCGGCATGACCGGCGCCGACCTGTCGAATCTCGCCAACGAAGCGGCCCTGCTGGCGACCCGTGAGAACAAGAACAAGATCGACAAGACCGACTTCGACCGGGCGGCCGACCGCGTCCTGCTCGGGCCGAAGCGGGAGGAGCTGCTGACGCCGGAGGGCAAGCGGAAGACGGCGAATCACGAGGCCGGGCACGCCCTGGTCGCCTGGCTGGAGCCGCAGGCCGACCCGCCCCAGCGGGTGACGATCGTGCCCCGCGGTCGGGCCCTGGGCGTCACGTTCTCGCAGCCGGACGAGGATCGCTACCACTACGGGCTGGACTACTGGAAGGCCCGGCTGGCGATGATTATGGGCGGGCGGGCCGCCGACCGGCTCGTGTTCGACCAGCCGTATTCCGGTCACGAGGACGACCTGAAGCAGGCGACCAGGCTGGCCCGATACATGGTCACCCACTGGGGCATGAGCGACCGCCTCGGGCCAATGGCGTTCCGGATCGGCGAGGAGCACGTCTTCTTGGGCAAAGAGATTCAGGAGTCCCGGGACTTCAGCGAGGGGGTGGCCCAGATCATCGACGAGGAGGTGCAGAAGCTGCTCCGCGAGGCCGACCAGCGGGCCTACGACCTGCTCAAGCAGCACCGGCCGGAGCTGGATCGGCTCGTTGAAGCACTCTTGGAAAATGAGGAGCTGGACAAGAAGGAAATCGAAGTGCTGCTCAATCCAGAAACCCGCAACATCCCGCACCACGCGGCCGAGGAGCACCCGACCCCGCCGCTGATCCTCGCCCCGTCGCCGGCACCGGGATAAGTTGGAAGGGCGAATGGCGAATCGCCCGGTGGCGAAGCAGATTCGTCATTGGGCGTTTCGCCACGGTCATGGCTCCAGCGGGAGCCATTCGGGCACGTCGAACCGGGCGTGCGGGGACGTGGGCGGCTGCGGGGCGAGTTCCTGGTACGCCATCCGGCCGTAGTTCAGGATTTGCTGTAGCTCCGCGAGTGTCAGGTTGTCGGCCTCCCGACAAATCGTCATCTCGGCCGGGGACGGGGTGTAGACCCGCTGCAGCTGCGGCAGCGCCCGCTGGGCCGTCAGCGCCAGCGTCCGCCCGGCGTCGCTGTCGGGAACGAGCAGAAACGCGGCGGACCGGGCGTCGTCGGCCGGACCCGCCTCCGGGGCCGCCTGCGCGTAGACCCGCTGGAACCGCTCGCCCAGGTCGGCGCCGGTGTTCTCCGCGGCCGAGAACTCGACCTGGGCCACGTCCGTGATCGGCAGCAGCGCCCCGAGGAACAGGGCCGTCTGCTCGATGAGCGGCCGGCCGAGGTGGCGGAGCAGGTTCGTGTTCCCGGTGCAGGCGGTCATCAGGTCGCCGAGCGGGGCGAGCACTTTCTCCTGGAGCTCCTCGTCGAGCTGCTGGAGGTGCCCGGGCTGGAGCGAGGCCACCAGCTGCTCGGCCGTCTCCTCCAGGTCGGGAATGCCGAACGGCAGCATGACCTCGACAGACCCGGTCCCCTGGACCGCCTCCCAGAACGGGTCGTGCAGCGCCAGCCCGCCGCTGACCGAGCCGTTGTCCGGGCCGGACGCCGGGTCGTTCCAGTCCCCGACCGGCGATGTCAACACCTGCTCCAGCGCCTTGAGCCGTTGGCGCGAGAACCCGAGGTCCCGGAGCCGGTCGTCCAGCTCGCCCCGGAGTGAGCGGAAGAAGTAGAGGCCGCACTCCAGTCGGTCCTGCGCGATGCGGAGGCGGGCGAACTGGCCGAGGTGGGCGAGGAAGGCCCGCAGCGCCCGCTGGACGCCACCGCCGAATAGCTTGAACCCGCCCGCGGAGCACTGGGCCAGGGCGTCCGGCAACCCGTCCCGGACCGGCCGGAGCGAGTCGTAGTGACGCTCGGCCTGCTGGGACCAGATGGCGATCCCCTGGTCGCAGAATTCGATCAGCTTGCGGATGGCGGCCTCGCCGTTGGCCAGCCGGTGGCCGGGGTACTGAAGGACGACCAGAACCTCATCCGTCATCCGCTCGGCCCACTGGCCGGCGAGTTGCTTGGCGGCCAGGTGCAGCGGGCGGAAGAATCGGCTCTTCTGCCACGGCGAGTCCGGGTCGTGGGCGACGCCGGAGCCGGCCCACTCCCTGACCCGCTCCAGCGCCTGGGCCGCCCAGTGGCCCGGGTCGGCGGCACCGGCCGCCTGGACTTCCAGCGACGCCAGCAGCCGTTCCACGGCGTCCGCCGGCGTCCCCTCGCCGGGCCGGGCGGCCGCCCGGTCCAAGGCGGCGACAAGGGCGTCCGGGCTCAGGCCACTCGCCGCGGTCGCGGAGGTCGCCGCCGCTTCCACTTCGGCTGGGGCCGTCGGCGGGTCCGGCCCCCGCCAGTACTCGAGCACCCGGGCACAGGTCATGCGGGCCGCGACGTGCAGCAGCAAGCCGCGCGGATACCAGACGGTGGCCGTCCCGAAGGCGCGGAACGGGACGGCCTGGGGCGGCGGTTCGGCCTCCCGGCGGCGGTCCAGGTCGGCGCCGAGCGGGGTGACCAGGTCGTGGGTCAGGTACGTCGCCACCCGGGCGACGCACTCCCGCTGCGCCTCCGGCGTGCGGTCCCGGCGGAGCGTCAGGTACACGCCGCCGAACGGCGGGCCGTGGTCGGCGAACTGCGGGCCGTTGGGGTCGTATTGGGCCTGGAACGGCACGCCGTCGTCGTGGTAGTGGTTCAGCTCGGTCAGGGTGCCGTAGAGGTTGGACTGCTCGATGACCGGCGTGGCCGGGTCGAGCGGGGCGCCGCAGTAGACGACGGCGGTCGTCGGGGCGTGCGGGAAGTCGAGCTGGTCGAGTTGCCGGCGGACGGCGTACCCGAGGTCGGTGAGCAGGCCGCTGACGCCGTCCGTGCCGGACGCCAGCACGTACACGCGGGGGCAATTGTCCGCCGCCGGCAGCCGGGTGTGCTCGGCCGTGGCCAAGAGGGCCTCGGTCTGCGTGGCGGTGGTGAGCTCCCGCCGCAGCCGGGCCTGGACGCGGAGGAAGTTGTCGCAGAACGCGAGTCGGCCCAGGGCCCGGACGCTGCCGGCCTGGAGGGACCGGGGGATATTGTACAGCTTCTCCCGCGGCAGCCACTCGCTCAGGTGCTCCAGCACCCGCTGGCGGTACTTGGCCACCGGCTGCAGGGGCAGCGGGAAGACCTCGGCCGACGTCAGTGCGACCTCGCTCGTGCCGGCCGTCGCCTTCTGGACCGCGTCGGGGTCGGAGTCCAGGTACAGGAACCGGAACGACGGCATCTGCTCCAGGCCGCCGTACCGGTCCAGCAACCGCGACCGCAGGCCCAGCAGGGCGTGCCGGCCGAAGGCCCCGACGCCTATCACCAGCGTCGGCCGCAGGATGCCGGTGGCCGTCCGCGGCGGGGCGACCCGGTTCCGGCGGACCGGCGACTGCCGGCCGAGGTCGCGGAGGTCGGGAATGCGGGCCGTCGGCGGCGGCCCCTCCTCGACGACGATGGGCTCCGGTTCTGGCGAGGACGCGGCCCGGACTATGTCCGTGGAGGGGGAGTCCGGCGGGGCGGGGGGGGCGGGGGCGGCCGCGACACGACCCACGTCCGCCAGCTCGCCCAGGTCGATGGCCGCGACGGACGCGGACATCGGCGGGCGGAGGGCCGAGATGAACGCCAGGCAGCTCGGGAACCGGTCTTCGGGTTTCTTCGCCAGGGCCCGTCCGACCACAGGGCGGTCCGCCTCGGGCAGCGGGGACAGCTCGGGCGGGTCGGCCAGGTGCTGCAGCGCGATCTGTCGGACGTTCTTGCCGTTGAACGGCCGCTTGCCGGTCAGCAGCTCCATGTAGACGACGGCCAGGCTGTACTGGTCGCTGTGCTTGGAAATGCGGTTCTTGAACGTCTCCGGGGCGGCGTAGATCGGCGTCACCCCGCCCATTAGTCCGGACGAGCTGGACCGGTCGAGGCTCTTGACCAACCCGAAGTCCGCGACCTTGACCCGGCCGGAAATGAGGAACAGGTTCCGCGGTTTGACGTCGAGGTGCTGGAGGTTGTGGCTCTCGATCATGAAGTCGAGGCCGTCCGCGGCATCGGTCAGGTAGCGGAGCAGGTCGGCCCGCGGGATGCCCGGCAGGCCCGTTGCCTGGCACTCGGCGAACAAGTCGTACAGGCTCTTGTCGGCCAGCTCCATGACGATCATGAGCTCGCCGTCGTCGGACTTGTCGATCCGCTCGTTGGACAGCACGAACGGGTGCCGCACGCCCTTGATCCGCTCCAGGGCCCGCTTCTCCTGGTCGGCGCGGACGGCGTCCACGTCCTCGGAATCGAGGCTGCCGTAGACGAATTTGATGGCCTTGAGCAGCCCGCCGGGCGCGACGCACTTCCACACCTCGCCGAACCCGCCGGCCCCGAGGGGTTCGATCAGGCGGTAGCCGGGGATCGGTTCGGCGTCAGGCTCGCGAAGCCAGCTCATTGGCGGTCACGGGTCCCCGGGACGGCGGGCGGGACGTGCGTCCGGCGGGCGGGTGCCAGGTCCGGCGGCGCGGTCCACCGCCGACCCGACTCGGAATGATCGACCCCACCCCGTTGTTCGGACGATCAGGTTCCACTGTACTCTAAGGCGTATCCCGATGATTGTCCAATCGCCGCGACGGTCCTCG
>DASXAN010001399.1:0-2831 GCA_036406755.1 Gemmataceae bacterium | reverse complement strand
GAGGACGGCCCCGGCTTGCAGGTGCAGCGCCAGCCGCGCCCGGCCGGGCAGGCCGCGGACCGCCGTCGGGTCGAGCTGCTTGGCCAGCGCGTCGGCCAACACCTGGGCCGCCCGCACCCGGGCGTCGCGGGTGTAGATCGCCTGGCGGAGCACCCCTGGCAAATCGGTGCCGACCTGCACCAGCGATTCGCGGGCCAGGGCGTAGGCGGCCTCGGCCTCGTCCCGCCGGCGGTCGGCGTCGGCCCGGGCCTCGGCGGCGCGGGCGGCCTCGGCCGTCGCCCGCCGGGCCTGCCACCAGGCGGCGGCCACGCCCCCGGCCAGGACCAGCACCACCGCGGCGGCCGACCACTGGATCGCCCGCCGCCGCTTGACCTGCTCGGCCGCCCGCACCTGGGCCGCCAGCTTGTCCCGCTCGGCCTGGGCCGCCCGGTCGTCGGCCGCCCGCCGCAGCTCCGCGGCCGCCGCCGCCACCGCGTCCCCGGTCGCCGGCCGGTCCGCCGGCTCGAACGCCAGGCACCGCTTGCACAGGGCGACCGCCCCCGGGTCGGCCCCGCACGCGTCCAGCCGGGCGAACGCCGTCTCCGTCCGGCCGCGGACGGCGCTGAGCCGCACGCTCTCGGAGTCCAGCCCCTCGTACGGCGGCCGGCCCGTCAGCAGCACGCACAGCATCGCCCCCAGGCCGAACACGTCGGCCGGCGGGCCGATCTTGTCCACCTCCCCGGCCGCCTGCTCCGGGGCCATGTACGCCGGCGTGCCGAGCACGCTGCCGGCCTTCGTTTCGCTGCCGCCCGTGTCGCGGGGGGCCCGGACCAGCGACGCGGCGACCGTCTCGCCGGGGTCGGTGGCGGCTCCCGCGGCGACCGCCGCGCCGCCCGGCGTGAGGACTTTCGCCAGGCCCCAGTCCATGACCTGCACTTCGCCGAAGGCGCCGACCATGACGTTGGCCGGCTTCAGGTCGCGGTGCACGACCCCGTGGGCGTGGGCGTACCCGACCGCCTGGGCGACCGCCTCGAAGGTGCCGAGCGGATCGACCCGCGCCCCGGTCTTGAGCAGCTCGTCGAGCGTCTGCCCCTTGATCAGCTTCATGGCCAGGAACGGCCGGCCGTCCGGCAGGGCGCCGACCTGATAGACGGGCGGGATGCCGGGATGCTGGAGCTGGCCGGTGATGCGAGCCTCGTCCATGAACCGCTCGGCCGCCGCCGACCCCGGGGCGAACCGGTCCCGCAACAGCTTGACGGCCACCTCGCGGTCCAGGGCCAGGTCCCGGGCGCGGTAGACGACGCCCATGCCGCCGCGGCCGACCTCGTCGAGCAGCTCGTACCCGGGCGGGGCGGCCGGGGCCGCGTCTGGCGCCGGCCCCGGCGGCTGGGTGTCGTCACAGAGGTCGCGAGTCACGTCGGCCATGCGACGCCTCCCCGTCCTGGGACCGCCGCGCCCGGCCGGGTGCGGCGCTACAGCTTCGGCATCCGCCCCGCGATCACGTCCGCCTCCCACTCGTCCAACAGCGGCCAGTCCACCGCGCAGGTGCCGAAGTCGGCCATGTGCTGGTACTGCTTGAGCCGGTCGATCGCCTTTTTGATCACCGCGTTGTCCCGGCGGAACACCGGGCCGTGGCTGGGCAGCAGGTACTTCGAGTCGTCGGCCAGGATCCGCTCCAGCGAATTGACGAAGTCCCGCAGGTCGGAGCCGTGGTGGGCGTCGATGACGCCGACGCAGCTGTCCTTGTAGATGTTGTCGCCGACGAACAGCAGCTCGCCCATCTTGAACGACAGCTGCCCCGGCGTGTGGCCCGGCGTGTTCCAGACGGTCAGGGACACGTCGCCGACCGGGACGGTGTCGCCCTCGTTGAGCAGCACGTCCACCGGGCACGGCGGCAGCGGCAGGTTGATGTTCTGGGCCTTGATGCGGGCGAACGTCGTCTCCAAGTCGCCGGTCCGCAGCGGCTCGACGCAGGTCGGGTGTGCCGCAACCTTGGTCTTGAGTAACTCCCGCGCCTTGGCGATGCCCTGGATGTGGTCGGCGTCGGCGTGGGTGGCGATGACCATCCGGCAGCGGGACAGGTTGAAGTCCATCTGCCGGATCAGGTCGATGATCTCGGGGACGGTTTCCTCGTAGCCGACGTCGATGAGGAGCCAGTCGCCGCCGCCGTCGATCAGGTAGACGTTGACCCCGAGCCGCCGGCCGGCCTGGTAGTTCAGCTCGATGACCCGCGGGAACAAATACTTGAGTTGAAGCATGGGGGCCATTATACCGGAACGGCGAATGACGAAATACCCAATGACGAAGTTTCGTCATTCGTCATTTCTACAATACCCCCATGACCGCCCCGGATCAGCCCGCTGCGGTGCTCGTCAGCGGCGGCCTCGACAGCGCCGTCCTGCTCGGCACGGCCGCGCGCCGCGAGCCCGCCGTGACCCCGCTCTACGTCCGCTCCGGCCTGGCCTGGGAGGCCGCCGAGCGGGCGTGCCTGGACCGGTTCCTGGCCGAGCTGCGTCAGCCGTCGGTCCGGCCGCTGGTCACGCTGGACCTGCCGGTCGCGGACCTGTACGGCGACCACTGGTCGCTGACCGGCCGCGGCGTGCCGGGGGCCGACACGCCCGACGAGGCCGTCTACCTGCCGGGCCGCAACGTGCTGCTGTTGTCGAAGGCGCTGCTGTGGTGCCACCTGCACGGCGTGCCGACATTGGCCCTGGCGACGCTGGCGGCCAACCCGTTCCCGGACGCGACGCCGGCGTTCTTCCGGTCGTTCGCCGACGCGGTCAACGCGGCCGTCGGCGGGCGGGTCGAGGTGGTGGCCCCGTTCGCAGGGCTGTCGAAGGCGGAGGTTATCC
>DASXAN010001398.1:0-3571 GCA_036406755.1 Gemmataceae bacterium | reverse complement strand
CCCGTCCTTGTTCCACAGGTTGACCACCGGGTAGTTCGCCCACCCGAACCGCACCGCCTCCGGCTTCTCCACCGCCGGGCACGACACGACCACCGTGTCGCCGTGGATCTCGGCCTCGGCCGGGTGGAACTTGTGGTCCGGCCCGGCGACGGTGAACCCGGTCAGCCGCGGCCCGCGGCACTCCAGCCCGGCCCCGACGTGGTCGAACGTCAGCACCACCCGGTTGCCCTCGGTCCGCATCTTCTTGTACACCGGCCCCATCGCCACGATCTCCTGCCCGTAGGCGATCCGCCGGGCCAACAGCGCCAGCCGGGCCCCGGCCGGTTCCTTCTTTTTCGGGTGGATGTCGTTCTCCTCGCCGACATCGGTGATGACGGCCATGCCGACCTTCGGCAGCTTCTTGGTCGCGATGTACTGCGCCTCCCGCAGTTCGGCCCAGGCGCTCTCCGACGGCTTGTCCTCGATCTTCATGAACGGGGCCAGCTGCACGCACAGGAACGGGAAGTCGCCCTGCTTCCAGTGATTCCGCCAGTCCCGGATCATGACCGGGAAGAGGGTCTGGTACTCGTACGCCTTGCCGGCGTTCGCCTCGCCCTGGTACCAGATGGCGCCGCGGATGGCGTACGGGATGAGCGGGGCGATCATGGCGTTGTAGAGGCTGCTCGGGGCGTTCTGCGACTTGTCCGGGGCGGTGACGGCCTGCGGCCGGCGGGGCGGCTGCGGGGCCGACTTGCCCTCCTCCTTCGCCTTGGCGGCCGCCTCCTTGTACTTGGCCAGCGCCTCCTCGTACCGCTTCACGGCGGCGTCGTGCCGCTCCTTGGCCACGGCCGGGTCGTACTTGGCGACCGCCTGGGCCAACTGCTCGTGGTAGTACCGCAGGCTCGGCTCGGCGCTGAGCCCTTCCTTGCTCGTCCACGCCTGGGCCGGGGTGCCGCCCCAGGACGTGTGGATTAGGCCGACCGGCACGTCTAGGGCCTTCTGCAGGTCGCGGCCGAAGTAGTAGGCCACGGCCGAGAACCCCGGCACCGTCTCCGGGGTGCACTCCTTCCACTCGCCCTTGACCTTGTCGAGCGGCCCGGCGGCGGTCGCCCTGGCAACGGTGAACAGGCGGAGCTTCGGGTTGGCGGCCGCGGCAATCGCCTTGGGCGCCTCGAACGTCCGCTGGAGCGCCATTTCCATGTTCGACTGGCCGGAGCAGACCCAGACCTCGCCGACGAGCACGTCCTTGAACTCGACCTTGTTCCTGCCCTGGACGGTGAGGGTGTACGGCCCGCCGGCCGGCAGGGCGGGCAGCTGGACGACCCACCGGCCGTCGGCCGTGGCCTGGCCGGCGGCGGACGCGCCGGCGTCGGTCGAGAGGCTCACTCGGACCTGTTCGCCGGGGTCGGACGTGCCCCAGACGGGGACCGGCTTGTCCCGCTGGAGGACGGCGTGGTCGGTGAAGATCGGGTTGGGGACGACGTCGGCCCGGGCGGCGGGGGCGAGGGCGACGGCGAGAGCCAACGCGGACAGGGAGCGGAGGAGGGGTTTGGTGTGCATCAAGGGGTCTCCGGGTCGGACGGTGGGTTGTCGGGCAGGTCCGGGCGGCGGTTCCGCGGCGGGGGCCCGGAGGGCTCCATGTCCTCCTCCGGGATCGTGACGGTGTAGACGTTATAGTCGTCGAGCCGGACGCGGACCTCCCACAGCCGCCGCCCGCCGACGCCGATGTGCCCCTGGTCCTCGACGATCTTGCCGATGACCGGCGAAATGCCCCAGTGGAACCGCACCCAGTCGCCGACGTGGTACTGCGACGGCGGGGCGTTCGGATCGATCCGAGGGCCTACGTGCATGGGAATACCTCCTACCAGGGGGCGATGCCGGTGACGCCGTGCAGGTACGTCCCCATCACGCGGTCGAACGACCGGGCCAAGCCGTCGCAGGCGCTGCGCCACGCCCGGACCTCGTGCAGTTGGACAGTCGTCCGGCCGCCCAACCTCGTCGGGTCGAAATCCTGGTGCGCGATCGCGTTCCGCCACAGGATGAGCGCGTCCAAGGCCGCCCGGCGGTCGCGGTTGCGGGTGTGGTCCGCGTCCACCACATCCCAGAATACCAGCCCCAGCCGATTATAGTCGGCACCGATGTTCCCCGGGTTCGGGTTCCCGGTGCCCAGCCGGCGATGAAGTCTGAACTCCTCGTAGACGGTTCGCTCCAACTCGCCGGACGGCATCGCCCGCGCCAGGTGGTCAATGCATTCGTTGTGCAAGTTGCGGCAGAACCCCTGGAATTGCGACGCCAGCAGCACCAAGTACGCCTGGTTGATCTGCTGCGTCGCGTACCGCCGGCCCGGCCCGGTCCCGCCGATATGCCGGTGCGCGCCCTCGATTTCGTCGAGGGCGGCTGTCCGGACGGTCAACCACTGTTGCAGGGATAGCGACGGCATCGGGGCGGCAGTCGGCAGGGGACTCAAAATCGTGGGCGCTAACCTACCCGGGTCACCGGCCGGACGCAAGCGGCCGGCACCGCAAATGCACACCGATGAGCGTCGGCCGGCGGTCGTGTCGCGGCCGGCCCGCGCCCGCGCTGATCGCAGAGGAGAAGTGCGTATGAACCTGTCGCGTCGTGATGTGCTCATCGCCGGGGCCGCCGCCCTGCCGGCGGCCGGCCTGTTGGCGGCGGCCGCCCGCGGCCAGGGCCGGCCGGCCGCCCCGACCGGGGACGCCCCGGCCGGGCTGACCGAAGACCCGCTACTGGCCGCCGGACTCTTGATCGTCGGCCGCAAACAGATCGCCAACAGCCAGTTCGCCGTGCAGCGGTCCCAGGACCCGGACGTGCGGGCGTTCGCCACCGCCGAGGTGGCCGAGCACCAACACATCCAGGGGCGGCTCATGGACCGCGGGCTGCAGTACCCGGCGGCCACCCCCGTCCCGGCCGCCGTCGCCGGCGGGGCCCCGGTGGACGCGGTGCCCGGCGTGCCCGGCAACCCGCCGCCGGAGCCGACGGCCAACCGCCCGATCGTGCCGCCGCCCGGCACCCGACCGGCCAAGAACGCCACCCCGCCGCCGGTCGAGCCGGTGGCCACCCCGCCCGCGGCCGCCAGCCCGCGGGCGGCGACGCCGATGATCAGCGTCGGCCGGGTGACGCTGCCGGTCGGCGAGTCCCGGCTGATCCTGATCGAGACGCAGGTCGGCGACCAGCGCGTGGCCACGTTCCAGCGGACGATCGGGGCGCTGGCCGGGCTGGCGTTCGACAGGGCGTACGTCGGCGACCAGCTGCACGCCCACTACGCGTTCTTCGACCGGGCGACGGTGTACCGCCGGCACGCGTCGCCGGCGCTGGCCCCGGTGCTGGACGAGGCGCTGCCGATCATCCAGCGGCACATCGCCACGCTCTCGTCGCTGCTGGCGAAGCTGGACGCGGCGCGGTAATGGCCAGCCGCTTGCGGCTATGCGGGCGCTCGCCCGCTTAGGCCGTATGGACACGAGGTAGCTGGTCTGGGTAAATGGCGGCCCTGGTTTTTTGGCACGGAGGGCCGGCCATGCTGCCGCGGCACGCGATCTCGGACGCCGACTGGGACCGCATCAAGGGCTTCCTG
>DASXAN010001397.1:0-3422 GCA_036406755.1 Gemmataceae bacterium | reverse complement strand
CTCACCGCTCACCACTCCACCACTCACCAGTTTACATGCCGGCCCGGGCCAGGGCCGCCCGCACGTCGCGGTGGATGCGGCGGCGGACCAGGTACTCGTCGTCGTCCAGCCACCGGCGGGCGGCCGGGCCCAGCGCGAAATCCTCGTTCGCCAGGGCCAGGACCACCGCCTCGACCACGGTCAGGTGGAAGCGGGAGTAGAACTTGTTGGTCGTGTAGGTGTTCGGCAGCCGGTCCATCCGCCCGGACGTGAATAGTTCCTCGATCCGCCCCAGGGCCTCGTCCAGCGGCGCCTGGCCGACCGCCGCGACGTACGTCGCCACCAGGGCGACGTAGGTCAGCGGCGACGGCCGGTCGGCCGGCCGGCCGCCGCCCAGGATCAGCCCGCGGGCCGCGTCCAGGATCGGCCGGGCCTGGTCCGGGCGGTCGAAGTACAGCCAGCCGCCGGCCAAGTGCAAGAGCAATCGCAGCGTCTCCGGCCAGTCCCGCCCGGCCCGCGCCTGGGCCTCCTCGACCGACTGTCCGCCGAGGGCGGCAGCCGCGATCTGCTGCATCAGCCGGTCGGTCGTGTCCTTCAGCCCCAGCTTCCGCAGGCTGCGGAACGTCTGGCCGACGAGCTGGCCGACCGGCTCCAGCACCGCCCGCCCGGCCGGGGCCGCCAGCAGCCGGCCGAGGCGGTCGGCGAACGCCTGCACCAGCTCCGGCCGGTCGGCGTGGCCGGCGAAGAAGATGGCCCGCTCCAAGAGCACCGCCTCGCCGGCCAGGACGGTGGGGTCCGGGGCGGGCGGGACGGCGTCCAGGGCCGGGCCGACCTGGGCCAGCACCCGCCCGGACAACTCGTCCCCGACGCGGGGGGCGAGCATCAGCGCCTCGGCCAGGACCCGCAGCCGCGTCTCCGGCAGCTTCCCGGCCGCCGCCTTGTCCACCAGCCGGGCCAGCCGCTCCCCGAGCTGCCGCCGGTCCCGCACGTCCGGCAGCCGGGCCAGCTCCGCGAGCAGCTCGTCCTGCTCCAGCCGGACGAGCCGGTACGGCTCGAACTTCTCCTGCGGTTCGAGGACGGACGACTCCTTCCGCAGCCGCTCCACGACGTACGGGGCCAGGCGGCGGTCGGTGTCCTCCCTCGACAGGGCGTCGGCCTCGCGGCGCATCTGGTCCAGGTACTCAAGCTGCTCCGCCGGCAGCGGGCCGGCGTGCGGCTTGCCGGCCAGCACCTGGTCGATGCGGTAGCGGAACGCCTCCGCCAGGAACGCGTGCGCCTCACTCCCGGCCGCCTCCAGTGCCGCGGCCGCCCGCTTCGTCAGCGCCCGTGCCTGCCCCGCCTCCCCGAGCCGGGCGAAGCCGAACGCGAACAACAGGTCGATGTACGACGAGGTTTGTTGCAACCCGTCGGCGACCGGGAAGCCGCTCCACTGGTGGGCCAGCTGCCGCAGCCGCTCGGCCCGTTCCCGCACCGTCCGCAGCCGGTCGCCCTCCCGCTGGCCGGCGAACCGCAGGAACCCCGGCAGGTCCCGCTCCGCCCCGAGCCCCTCGGCCAACAGCCGCTCCAGCAGCCGGTCGCGGGTGCGGGCCAGGGTCAGCACGTCGTAGTTCGCCCCCGGCGACTCGCCGGGGGCAAAATGACACGCCAGCCCGTACCACGCCAGCCACACGACCCGCACCGGCAGCAGGTGGTCGTGCCGCTCCAGGTACCGCTGCACCTCCGGCAGCCGCTTCCGCAACTCCGCCGGCACCGGCTTCTGCCGGGCGGCCCACACCACGGCCGCCGCCAGCGGCCGCACGTCCGGGGCGGCCGGCTGATCGTTGGCCAGAAGGCGGTCGAGGTCGGCGGCGGTCAGGTCCGGCTTGGGCAGCGCCTGCTCGGCCTCGACCCAGCCCCAGGCCCACGTCGGCGGCGGGTCGGCAGGTTCCCAGAGGGTATTGGCCCAGGCCAGGGAGGCGTCGGCCTTGTGCCCGAGCAGGCCGTTGAGCCGGGCCAGCTCCGGCCACAGGGCCAGTCGCCGCGGGTCGTCGAGCGGACCGTCCACGGCCAGGAACTGCTCCTCCGCCCCCTTCAGCCGCACCTGCAACTCGCTCGGCGTCGCGGCCGGGCGGTTGACGAAGGCGTCCTCCAGCGGGGCGACCGGCTCGTCCGGCTTCTTCGGCTTGGGGGCGACCTTGGGCCGGGCGGCCTCGGTGACGGCGGCGGCCGCCCCCCGCGGCTTCCGCTCCCGCCCCTGCGGCGGCCGTGGGGCGGCGACCAGGTCTTCGCGGCTGACGTACGACCCGAACTCGAACCGGGCGGCCTCGGCCCACGCCGTCAGGGCGGCCGCGTCCCGGTCCAGCACGTACTCGACCCAGTCGGAGAGTGGCCGGAACGCCGCCTCCGGCAGCGACTGCGGCACGAAGCCGTCGCCGTCGGCCGGGACCAGCCAGACAACGCGGTCGGCGTCGTCGGCCAGCAGCCGGCGGACGGCGTCGCGGCGGAGCGGCGGGCGGAGCCGCTGGCCGACCGGCAGGTACAGGTTCGGCAGCCGCAGGTCCGTCCGGCAGGCCAGCGCGTTCTCCACCACCAGCACCGGCGGGCCGCCCTTGCCCGGCCGCGCCCGCAGCACGGCGACCCGCTCCCCGGCCTGGTCGCCGACGGCGAAGCTCAGCCGGGCGAGCAGGCGGTCGTCGGCGTCGCGGACCAGGGCGTCGATCTGCTCGACGGCGTCGCCGCGGAGGACCCACAACTCGGCCGGCTCGTTGGCGGTGCCGGCGGCCAGCCGCAGCGGCACGGTCAGCTTGCCGGCCGGCGGGGTGTCGGTCCAGGTCACGGGTTGGCCGGGGAGCTGGAACTGGAGCACCTCGTACACGTCGCGGAACGGGGCGTCCTCGACGGCGGCCCACTCGTGCGGCGGCCGCAGCAGGAGCAGCTGGCCGTCCGGGGCCTTGAGTTGGCCGACGAGCGGGTGCGTCCAGCCGACCTCGACCCACACCCGCGGGGCGCGTTCGAGGTAGGCCCGGGGGGCGTCGGGGCCGAGGCGGTCGATCGCCCGCAGGAGCGAGTAGTACGGCGGGCCGATGACGCGGAGGAGCGCGGAGTCCGTAGGGTGGGTCGAGGGAGCGGAGCGACCGAGGCCCACCGACTCCGAGACAGCCTCCGCCCGGTGGGCCTCCCTCGCTCCGCTCGTTCGACCCACCCTACGGGAAGCAAGACGGAACGCTTGCCGGTCGTTGCCGAGGCGGAGCATCTCGCCGACGAGCGGGGCCAGGTTGGCGGGGTACCCGCTTGCGGGTCGCTCGGGCAGCTCGAACAGCACCGGCGTCTGGTCGGTCAGCGGCGGCGAGGCCGGGTCGCGGCGAAGCGGCAGCGCCTCCAGCCAGTGGGCAACGTCACGCCCGTCGGGCGGCGGTTTGTCAGGCGTCTGCACGCCGACGCGGCGGAGGGCGGCGGCCACGGCG
>DASXAN010001396.1:0-2603 GCA_036406755.1 Gemmataceae bacterium | reverse complement strand
ACTCCTCACTTCTTCTTGACACACCCGCTCCGCGTCCGCTACCCTGCCCGTCCGCTCTACCTTCACGGCCGACCCGACCGGCAATGGAGTGCCGCCGATGCCGACCTCCCTGCGCCCCGCCGACGACTTCCCGGCCTTCGCCGACCGCGAATTCCAGCTCGCCGCCGAGGCCGACACCCTCCGCTCCATCGTCGAAACCCAGAAGCAGGAGATCAACGACCACGTCCTCCGCACCCTCGTCTTGCGCAACTACGCCGACGCCCTCGACGGGTCGGCATCCTGGCGGCTGCTCGCCCCGCTGCGGTGGCTGCGGCGGCAGCTCCGGCCGCGGGGGTTCGCCGCCGAACACCTGCTCGCCTGGGCTGGCCTGGAGCCGGTCGCCGAGGCCTCCCCCGGCACCTGGAAGGCCCTGCACGACGACCCCCGGTTCATCGTCTCCTGCTACCTGCCGGCCGGGTGGGTGCGGGTCCGCCTGAAGATGCACGCCCCGGCCCGCGGCCAGATCGAGTTCTACGCCGAGCGGCACGGCGACTTCGGCACCGACACCTTGCTCGGCCAGTTCAGCCTGGCCCACGGCGACACCGACGAGGAGTTCTACCTGCACCTGTCCCAGCCGACCCGGGCGCTCCGCATCGACCCGCTCGACTCGGCCGGCATGTTCCGCATCGACCGGCTGGAGGTCACGCCCCGCCCCGCCTGGACGCTCGCCTCCGACGCCCTGCGGCGGAAATTGCGGCTGCTGCGCGCGTATCGCAACACCGGCCCGGTCCTCCGCCGCGGGCTGGCCCTGCTCCTGACCGGGCGGTGGGGTCAGGTGGCGGCCAAGTGGAAGCTCGGCCTGAACGACGCCCGCTGCACCCGCCACGGGTTCTACGAGCCGGACAAGGCGTACGCCAAGTGGGTCGAGCGCCGCCGGCTGACCAACGCCGACCGGGCCGAGCAGCGGGCGTGGGCGGACGGGCTGGCGGCCCCGCCGCGGATCTCCGTGCTGATGCCGACGTACAACACGCCGGAGCGGTTCCTGCGGCTGGCCGTCGAGTCGGTCCGCCGACAGACCTACCCGCACTGGGAGCTGTGCGTCGCCGACGACGGCTCATCGGAGCCGCACGTTCGGGCCGTGCTCGACGAGTACGCCGCCAACGACGACCGCATCAAGCTCGCCGCCCCCGGCCGCCACGGCGGCATTGCCGCCGCCACCAACGCTGCCCTCGCCTCGGCCACCGGCGATTACGTGGCACTGCTCGACCACGACGACGAACTGGCCGAGCACGCTTTCTATCGCATGGCCCAGGCGGTCGTCGCCGACCCGTCGGCCGACATGCTCTACAGCGACGAGGACAAGCTCCAGCCGGACGGTAAGCGGGTCCGCCCGTTCTTCAAGCCGGACTGGTCGCCGGAGTTCTTCCTCGGCTGCATGTACACCTGCCACCTCGGCCTGTACCGCACGTCGCTGGTCCGCGACCTGGGCGGGTTCCGGCCGACGTTCGACGGGGCCCAGGACTACGACCTGGTCCTGCGGCTGGTCGAGCGGACGGAGCGGATCGTCCACGTCCCGGACGTGCTCTACCACTGGCGGGTCGTGCCCAATTCCACCTCCGCCGGCGTCGGGGCCAAGCCGGGCGCCCACGCCGCCGGCCTGCGGGCACTCCAGGAACACTTGCACCGCACCGGCCGCGGCGGGCGGGCCGAAGTCGGGCCGTCGGCCGGGCTGAACTTCGTGCGGTTCGACGTCGTCGGCCAGCCGACGGTCAGCATCATCGTCCCGAGCCTGTGCCGGCCCGGCGACCGCGGCCCGGCGATGGTCGAGCGGTGCGTCGCCGCCGTCGGCCGGGTCAGCCGATATCGCAAGTACGAGATCATCGTCCTTGACCGGCACACGATGCCGCCGGCGATGGAGCGGTCGCTGGCGAAGGCCGGCGTCAAGCGGGTGACGTACGACGACGAGTTCAACTGGTCGCGGGTCAACAACCTCGCCGCCCGCCACGCCGCCGGCGAGCACCTGCTGTTCCTCAACGACGACACCGAACCCGACTCCCCGGACTGGCTGGAGGCTCTGTTGGAGTTCTCGCAGCAACCGCAGATCGGGGCGGTCGGGGCGAAGTTGGTGTTCCCGGACGGCGGGCTGCAACACGTCGGGGTGACGCTGCCGGGTGGCAAGCCGGGGCACCCGTTCTACGGCTACCCGGCCAAGCACCCCGGGTACTACTGCCGCAGCATCCTGCCGCACAACTGCGCGGCCGTGACCGGGGCGTGCCTGATGA
Organism: Gemmataceae bacterium; assembly: GCA_036406755.1. Lineage (GTDB taxonomy): Bacteria > Planctomycetota > Planctomycetia > Gemmatales > Gemmataceae > DASXAN01. The sequence goes on along the minus strand of DASXAN010001396.1, from coordinate 342 downwards.
CGCGGCGGGACGTGTTCGCCGAGGCCGGCGGCTTCGACGAGGCGCTGCCGCTGAATTACAACGACATCGACTACTGCCTGAAGGTGCGGAAGCTCGGCTACCGCGTCGTGTTCACGCCGCACGCGCGGCTGGTGCACCACGAGTCGGCGACGAAGGCGGGGGTGTTCGCGGAGGAGCTGGACGCGTTCCGGGCGCGGTGGGGCGACGTGGTGGACCCTTACTACAACCCGAACCTGAACGCGGAGACGTTCGATTATCGGATCGGGGAGTGAGCCGCTTGCGGCTAAGTAGACTGCTTAGCCGCAAGCGGCTCCGGGTCAATAGTCATCCGTCGGGGCCACG
>DASXAN010001395.1:0-3136 GCA_036406755.1 Gemmataceae bacterium | reverse complement strand
GGGGCTGGCGGCGGACGTTTACAAGGTATTGGGAGTGCGCCACGCCCTGGCCGCGTTCCGGTCCGCCGGCTCGACCGCGCCGGCGGAGGTGGCCCGCCAGTTGGCCTTCTGGCGGGACCGGCTGGCCACCGGCGAGCCGGGGGCGTTAGCGACCGGAGCGACCGGCACATAAGATACCGTCGGCGAGAAACCGCACAGTTTCGGCCGGGCGTGGCGCACGCCCGCTGTGCGCACCGGCCCCCGTGTGCAGAATTCACCTGTATGGACTTCTTCCGGTACCGCGACCGCGTCCTGTTCTGCGAGGACGTGCCCGTGGCCGAACTGGCCGCGGCGTACGGCACGCCCCTGTTCGTCTATTCCCAGGCCACGCTCCTGCACCACCTGGGCGAAATCCAGAAGGCATTCGCCCCGGCCGACCCGCTCATCTGCTACTCGATCAAGACCAACCCGAACATCCACCTCGCCCGCCTGATGGGCGAGCACGGCTCCGGGTTTGATGTGACGTCCGGCGGCGAACTCTACCGGGCGCTGGCCGCCGGCGGCACCGGCGCGAAGATCGTCTTCGCCGGCGTCGGCAAGACCGACGCCGAGCTGCGGTACGGACTTGACAGCAACGTCACGCTGTTCAATGTCGAGAGCCAGGCGGAGCTACACGCCCTGGCCGACGTGGCCAAGGCCGTCGGCAAGCCGGCCCCGGTCGCGCTGCGGGTCAACCCGGATCTGCCGCCGAAGACCCACGCCAAGACCGACACCAGCGTCAAGGGCGTGAAGTTCGGCCTGGACATCGAGACGGTGCTGGAGGTCGCGCAGGCCGTCGTGGACAACCCGCACGTGGAGGTCGTCGGCCTGCACATGCACCTCGGCTCGCCGATCCTGTCGGCCGAGCCGTACCGGGCCGGGGCGGCGAAGGCGGTGGACCTGATCGCCAAGCTCCGCAAGCAGGGGCATGCCGTCCGCTACCTGAACATGGGCGGCGGCTTCGGCATCCACTACCGCAAGCAGGAGGCACTGCCGGCGACCGCGTTCGCCGAGGCGATCCTGCCGGCCTTCAAGGCCAGCGGGTGCCAACTAGTCCTGGAGCCCGGACGGTTCATCGTCGGCAACGCCGGCATTCTCGTCAGCCGGGTGATCTTCACGAAGGAGTCGGGCGGCAAGCACTTCGTCATCCAGGACGGCGGCATGAACGACCTGATCCGGCCGACCCTCTACGACGCCTTCCACCGCATCTGGCCGGTCGCCCCGCCGGCGGGTGTGCCGGCCCCGCCGGAGGACTACGAGGTGGACATCCCGGGCACCCGGCCGGCCGACGTGGTCGGCCCGGTGTGCGAGACGGGCGACTTCTTCGCCCGCAACCGGAGGTTGCCGGCGGTCCAGCGGGGCGACCTGCTGGCCGTGTTCAGCGCCGGCGCCTACGGGATGGCGATGAGTTCCAACTACAACAGCCGGCCGCGGGCCGCGGAGGCGCTGGTGGACGGCCAAGCGCACCGGCTGATTCGCCGCCGCGAGACGTACGAGGACCTGGTCCGGGCGGAACGGGAAACGCAGGGATAGGCCCGATGGGTCCTCCGGGACCTCTGGCCGCCGTGGAGACACGCACCGTGAAGCACTTTCTCTGCCTCGCCGTCCTTGCCGGCGGGCTGGCCGCCGCCCGCGGCCAGGACCCGCGGGTCGAGCCGCCCCGCACCCCGGCGGAATGGTTCACCGCGCTGGAGTTCGAGGAGAACACCGGCCAGTACGAGAGCGCCCTGTTCTACCTCCGCGGCTTCCTCGCCGCCAACCCGACCGATAAGGACTTCACCGCCATCGAGCGGGATCGCGGGTTCGCCGCGTTCCTGCGGCTGCGGAACGTCCATTGGTCCACCGACCCGAAGCTGGACGCCGAGGGCCGGCAGCTCGCCGAGCAGGCGGTCGAGAAGGCCACCGCCGCCGTCCGCCGGGAGCTGAGCGACCCGCAGCGGATCGCCCGCTACATCCGCAACTTGACGGCCTCGCCCGAGGAGCGGGCCTACGCCATCACCGAGTTGCAGCGGTCCGGGGCAGCGGCGATGCCGCAGCTCATCGCCACCCTCCGCCAGGAAACCGACCCGTACGGCCGGGCCGTCATCCTGAACATCCTGCCGTCGCTGCCGGCCGACACCGTGCAGCCGCTCCTGGCCGCGTTCGACATGCCGGGCAACAACGTCCTGAAGGTGCAGATGCTCCAGTCGCTGGCCGCCCGCCGCGACCTGGGCCAGCTCGTCGCCCGGGCCGAAACCAACCCGCTGCCGACGCTGGAGTTCCTGGCCGCCAACTCGCGGGAGAACGCCGACGTGCGGCGGGCGGCGGCCGACCTGGCGTCCCGGCTGCTGGCCTTGCCGCCCGGCCGGCTGCCGCCGGCCAAGACCGAGCTGACGCGGTACGCCGAGCGGTTCTACCGCCACGAGGCCCCGTTCATCAACCCGAACGCCGTCCCGGTCTGGCGGTGGGAAGAGAACGGCCTGGTCAGCTACGCCGCGACGGCCAGCCTGGCGGAGGAGTTCTTCGGCCTGCGGTACGCCCGCTGGGCTCTGGAACTCGATCCCTCGTACGAGCCGGCCCAGATTGTTTTCCTCAGCCTGGCGACGGACAAGGCGATGGAGCGCGCCGGCCTGGAACAGCCGCTCGCCACGACCGCCCCGGACGTCCACGACCTGCTCGCCACAGTCTACGGCGGGGCGCTCATCAACACGCTCGACCGGGCCATCGCGGACAAGCGAACCGCTGTGGCCCTGGCCGTGACCCGGGCACTTGGCGAGCGGGCGGAGGTCCAGGCCGCCCGCCCCGAGCGGGGCCGGCCGGGGGTGCTGGTCCGCGCTCTCGATTTCCCCGACCGCCGCGTGCAGCTCGCCGCCGCGGATGCCCTCCTTCGGATTCCGGGGCCGCCGGTCCACCAGGCGACGGCCCGCGTCGTCGAGGTGCTCCGCCGGGCGGTTGCGGCCGACGCGGAAACGTCGCTGCCGGCCGCGCCGCTGCGCGTGCTGGTCGGCGCATTTCAGCCGCAGCTGGGCGAGCGGATGGCCGAGGCCGTTCGGTCCGCCGGATTCGAGGTCGTCGTGGTGCGGACCGGCCGGGGGGTGATGCGACGGCTCAACGACGCGTCTGACATCGACGCCGTCAT
>DASXAN010001394.1:0-4829 GCA_036406755.1 Gemmataceae bacterium | reverse complement strand
ATGCACACAGATGGACACAGATAAAGACGGGAATTGAAATGTCTTATCTGTGTCCATCTGTGTGCATCTGTGGTTAATCCTTCTTTCTTTCCTGCGGTTCTTCGGGTGGGAAGTCAACCCGGAGGACCGCCATGACACCCGCCGCCGATCTCTGGCCGCTCACTGTCCGCATCGCCGGGGCCGGGCAACTCGCCCTCGCCGCCGGCAGCCTCGCCATCCCCCGCATCCTCCGCTGGCCGGAAGACACGGCCAGGCTCCGTCCGCTGACCCGGCAAATGTTCTGGGTCTACGCCGCCTACATCCTGTCCTTTCACGTCGCGTTCGGGCTGCTGTCGGCGCTGGCCCCGCACTGGCTGCTCGACGGCTCGCCGCTGGCCGGGGCCGTCGCCGGGTTCATCGCCGTCTACTGGGGTGCCCGGCTGACGCTCCAATTCACCGTCCTCGACCGCCGCGACGCCCCGGCCGGTCGGCTCATCCGCGCTGCCGAAGCCGCGCTGGTCAGCCTGTTCGTTGGGCTGACTCTTACCTACGCCGCCGTGACTTGGCGGACGTGGGCCGGAGTCGGGCCGTGAGCGCGTACCACGTCCCGGGCACGATCGCCCAGCTGCTGACGCTGGCGGCCGGCGTGCTAGCGCTCGGCGTGATTGCCACACGACTGCGGCCCGCGGCGGGGCGGGCGCTGGCGTGGGCGCTCGTGATCGTGACCTCCATCGCCGCCGAGCGACTCACGGCCGCCGAACCGGCCGGCGTGCGCATGGTCGCCATCTCCGCCGGGCTACTCATCGCGTTCAAGGCGGTCGTGACGGTGGAAGCGCAGGCCGAGGGGATGCCGCCGCTGCCGGCGGGGTTGTGGCTGCTGTTCGCCGGACTGTGGGTCGGTATGAGGCCGGAGGCGTTTCGCACCGTCGGCGGGCCGGCGAAATCCGGCGTCGGCCGGCTCATCGGCCGGGCGCTCGGGCACATGTTAGCCGGGTTCGGTCTGCTCTGGCTGGCCCGGGAGCTGCGGTCGTCGGACGCCGATTCGTCGCGCGTCATGGCGTCGCCCGTCCTTTTGGCCGGCGTCTGTCTCATGTTTCACTTCGGCCTGCTAACCCTGGTCGCGGCCACGTGGCGGCTCACCGGCGTGCCGGCGGAGGAGCTGCACCGCCGGCCGCTCGCCGCCCGCAGCCTGACCGAGTTCTGGGGCCGCCGCTGGAACCTGCCGTTCGCCGAGATGACGGCCCGCGCGGTGTACCGGCCGCTGCGGCGGCGCATCGGGCCGGCGGCCGCACTGTTCGCGTCGTTCGCACTGTCGGGGGTGCTGCATGAGGCGGCGATCAGCGTGCCGGTCCGGGCCGGCTATGGCGGGCCGCTGGCGTACTTCTTGCTGCACGGCGGCCTGGTGCTGCTGGAACGGCGGTTGGCCGCGGCGGGGTGCGGGCCGGAGGCGTGGGGCGTCGCCGGCCGGGTGTGGACGGCGGCTTGGCTCGTCGGGCCGCTGCCGCTGCTGTTCCACAAGCCGTTCTTGGAGGGCGTAGTCTGGCCGCTCGTCGGGTGAGGCCGCTGACCGGGAGGGCGAGGCTCCTGCCGAGCCGATCGCGCCCCGGCTCGGCAGGAGCCTCGCCCTCCCGGGCCGTCATCTGACTCGACACACCGCGGCCGAGCGGGTCTAATGCCACACGGCTCACCCGCCCTCACCCCGGAGGCCGCCGTGCTCACCCCCGCCGAACTGGCCCAACACGTCCGCCACCACCTGACCGTGGACCCGGCCGGCATCGCCGACCACCTCACCGCCCTGCCCGACGCCGACGTGGCCGATGTCCTCAACGACCTGCGGACGGCCGAGGCCGCCGCCGTCCTCGACCTGCTCCCCGAGCCGCGGCGGGTCCGCGTCCTGGCCCAGCCGACCCTCCGCCGCCGGCCGGCCATCGTCGAGGACTTGGAGCCGGCCAAGGCGGCCGCCCTGCTCAACCGCCTGCCGGCCGACCAGCGGACGGAGATCGTCCGCCAGTTCAACCCCCACGAGTGCAACCGCCTGCTGCCGCAGCTCGCCCCCGAGGCCCGAGCCGAGGTCGAGCGGCTCTTGCAGTACCCGGACCGCTCGGCCGGCGGCATCATGACGACCGAATTCGTCCGTCTGGCACCGGACATGACTGTCGGCCAGGCGCTCGACCGCGTCCGCCAAGTGGCCCGCGACCGGGACAACGTCTACGCCTGCTACGTCCTCGACCCGGCCGGTAAGCTCCTCGGGGCGGTGTCGCTCCGTGACCTCGTCGTGGCCGACCCGGCCCGGCCGGTCGCCGACATCATGCGCCGCAACCCGGTGTCTGTGAACGTCACGGACGACCGGGTCGAGGCGGCCCGCAAGATCGGCAAGTACAACCTGCTGGCCGTGCCGGTGCTGGAGGCGGACGGGCGGGCGGTCGGGTTCGTCACCGTGGATGACGTGATCGACGTCTTGGTGGAGGAGCAGACGGAGGACGTGCTACGAATGGCGGCCGTCGAGCCGGGGGCGCTCGACGAGCCGTACATGCTCACCCCCCTGCCACGCATGGTCCGCAAGCGGGCGACGTGGCTGGTCATCCTGTTCCTGGGCGAGATGCTGACGGCGACGGCGATGGGGTTCTTCGAGGACGAGATCGCCCGGGCGACCGTGCTGGCCATGTTCATCCCGCTCATCATCTCCAGCGGCGGCAACTCCGGGTCGCAGGCCACGTCGCTCATCATCCGGGCGCTGGCCTTGCAAGAGGTCCGGCTGCGGGACTGGTGGCGGGTGGTGCGGCGGGAGTTGGCGTCCGGGCTGGCCCTGGGGGCGATCCTCGGCGTGATCGGCGTGCTGCGAATCACCGTGTGGTCGATGATCTGGCCGACGATGTACACCGAGCATTGGTTCCTCGTCGCCGTGGCCGTCGGGCTGGCGCTGGTCGGCATCGTCCTGTGGGGCACGATCGCCGGGTCGATGCTGCCGTTCATCCTCAAGCGGCTGGGGATGGACCCGGCGACGTCGTCGGCCCCGTTCGTGGCGACGCTGGTGGACGTGACCGGGTTGGTCATCTACTTCTCGGTGGCGTTCGTCATCCTACGGGGGACGTTGCTGTGACGAGCCTCTTGCGGCTATGCGAGCGACCGCCCGCATAGCCGCAAGCGGCGGTTCCCGTCAAGCCGCACAACCCATCTTGCCGATACAACCGCTACCGGTTCGCACCACCCGGACGAGGATGCGCTCATGGGACGGAGGCTCGCGCGCCGACTGCTGCCCGGCGTGGTCGGCCTGAGCCTGGCCGGCTGCCGGTTGGACACGTCGGCCGGACCGGGGGTGCCTCCGCTGCCGCCGCTCGACCTGACGGCGGCGCAGGAGGCGGCCAAGGCCCCGCCGCCGCCCCGCCCGGCCGAGCCCAAGGTGCCGACGCCGCAGCCGGGCCGGTTCGGCCAGCGGCTCGAAGTGCCGCCGGAGATTCCCGGCGCCAACACGCCCCCGCTCCGCCTGCCGCCGCCCGACCCGGCCCGCCGGGAGGAGCGGGACCGGATCATCGCCGAGCTGTACGCCAACCTGCCGCCGCTGCCCAGGGACCCCGTCCCGACCGAGGGGCCGCGGGTCAGCCTGACCGATCTGCAGAACCGGGCGATGGCGACGCACCCGACCATCCGCCAGGCCGCGGCCGCGGTCGAGTCGGCCCGCGGCAACGCCATCCAGGTCGGGCTGCCGCCGAACCCGTCGTTCGGCTTCGAAGCGGATACGATCGGCTCGGGCGGCACGGCCGGGCAGCAGGGGGCCAAGTACGAGCAGCTGATCAAGACGGCCGGCAAGCTGAGGCTGGCCCAGGCGGCCGCCCTGGTGGACGTGGTCAACGCCCAGGTGGCCCTGCGGCGGGCGCAGATCGACCTGGCCACCAACGTGCGCTCCGGGTACTTCGCCGTGCTGGTGGCGGAGGAGAACTTGCGGCTGGCGCACGCGCTGGGCCGGTTCGCCGAGGCCATGTACCGGGTGCAGGTGGATCAGGTGCGGGGCGGGCAGGCGGCGGCGTACGAGCCGCTGACCATGCGGGCCCTGGCCGAGCAGGCCCGGTTGACGCTGAACCAGGCCCGCAACCGCTACCAGGCGGCGTGGCGGCAGCTGGCGGCCGCGGTCGGCGACCCGGACCTCGGCCCGGTCCCGCTGGCCGGCAGTGCGTTCATGGAGGTGCCGGATCTGGACTACGACGCCGTCCGCGGCCGGATGCTGGCCCAGCACACCGACCTGCTGACGGCCGCGAACAACGTCATCAAGGCCCGGTACACCCTGCGGTCGGCCCAGGTGACGCCGATCCCGGACGTGTCGCTGAAGCTGGTGGTGCAGAAGGACTACACGACCCCGCCGTTCTACACGACGGCCAACGTCGAGGTCGGCGTGCCGGTGCCGGTGTGGGACCGCAACCAGGGCGGGATCAAGCAGGCCGGGGCCGACCTGGCCCGATCGATCGACGACATCCCGCGGGCGCGGCTGGACCTCTTGAACCGGCTGGCGGACGCGGCGGAGCGGTACCAGTCCAACCGGCTGATCGTGGACGCGTACCTGAAGCAAATCCTGCCGGACCAGGTGCGGGCGTACCGCGGCGTGGTGCAGCGGAGCCAGCAGGAGCCGGACCGGGCGTCGTTCGGCGACATCGTGACGGCCCAGCAGCAGCTGAACACGTACATCACGACGTACCTGACGGCGCTGCAGGCGCAGTGGCAGGCGGTGGTGGACGTGGCGGCGCTGGCGCAGCTCGACGACCTGTACCTGCCGGCGGACGCGACGGCCGGCCCCGGCTGCGGCCCGCTGGTGCCGGCGATCCCGAGGCCGGTGGTGCTGCCCGCGCTGACGCCAGCGC
>DASXAN010001393.1:0-3679 GCA_036406755.1 Gemmataceae bacterium | reverse complement strand
CCAGCAGCGGGGCCGGCGGCACGCTCAACCTGCTCAACGGGACCAACAATTTCACCGGCGGCGTGACGCTGGCGGCCCAGGCCGGCACCACGTCGGTGAACACCGTCCTCGGCGTCGGCGCCGCCGGCGCCCTGGGCACCGGCACCGTGTTCGTCTCGTCCGGCAACCCGACCAACACCGCCATCGTCGGCGGCGGCTACCTGCAGGCCCTCGGCGGCCCGCAGACGGTCACCAACCTCGTCTCCGTCAACCCCAACGGCAACGGCGGCACGGTGCTCGGCCTGGTGGGCACCAACCCGCTGACGCTGGCCACCGTCGACACCACCATCGCCAACGTCACCATCGACAACCGCTCGTCCAACGGCAGCGTCCTGTCGATCACCACCGTTTCGGGCAACACGGGCAGCCAGGAGAACGTCACTTTCGGCTTCCCGATCACCCCGGCCGGGAATGTCGTGCGGGTCACGACCCTTAACAACGGCGGCACCGCGACCGTCGCCGGCGGCGTGCTCCAGATTCAGGGGACCGCCCCGCTGGGCGGCGGGCCGCTCGCGGTCAACGCGCTGGGCACCCTGGGCGGGACCGGGCTGATCAGCCGTTCGACCGAGGTCGCCGGGGTGATCGCCCCGGGGACGAGCGTCGGCAAGCTGAACTTCGACGGGCCGCTCCAGCTCGACCAGGGGGCCAAGTACGCGTTCGAGTACGCGGCCGTCACCGGCCTGAACCCGGGCGTCAACTACGACACGATCGGCAGCACGTCCACCCTGGACCTGTCCTTCGGGTCGGCGACCAACCCGTTCACGGTCGTCATCAGCCCGGTCGGTAGCCCCGGGACGACGGGCGGGCCGGTGACGTACGACCTGGGCACGTTCACGGGCGGCGTCTTCCTCCCGGTCGGCCAGGACCCGAACAATCTCAACAACCTGTTCACGTTCGCCGGGGCGTTCTCGGGGACGCCGACCGTCTTCCTCGACCCGTCGTCGACGGTGCTGCGGCTGTCGTTCACGCCGGTGCCGGAGCCGGGCACGCTGGCCCTGGCGGGGGCGGCGGCCGCGGCCGTCGCGTGCCTCCGCCGGCGACGGGCTGGCCAGTAACGAGTTACCACGGAACACACGAAAAGTACGAAAGGGAAGACAAGACACGCTTCTTGTCTCCCCTTTCGTGCTTTTCGTGCGTTCCGTGGCGACGTCTTTTTCGCAGAAATGACCGCGACAGGGCGGGCGTTCGCGTGCACTATCAAGGTGAAGCCCTTCGGGGAGGCCAGCCGTGCCCGGCTACCGACTCCACGACGTCATCCGCCGCGCCGCCGGGGCGGCCGGCCGGTTCGCCGCCGCCGCCGACGGCGACGTGCTCGGCCGGTTCGTCGCCGACCGGGACGCGGCCGCGTTCGCCGAGTTGGTCCGCCGTCACGGCGGCATGGTGCTGGCCGTCTGCCGCCGCGAGCTGGGCGACACCCCGGACGCCGAGGACGCCTGCCAGGCCACCTTCCTGGTGCTGGCCCGCAAGGCGGCGGCCGTCCGCCGGGCGGACGCGGTCGGCGGCTGGCTGTACGGGGTAGCCCGGCGGGTGGCCCGGCGGCTCGGGGCGGCGGCCGCCCGCCGCCGCGGCCGGGAGGCGCCGCTGGCGGACGTGCCCGGCCCCGACACGACCGCCGCCGTCACCTGGCGGGACGGCCTGCGGGCGCTGGACGAGGAGCTGGGCCGACTGCCCGACGCCTACCGGGCGCCGCTGGTGTTGTGCTACCTCGAAGGGCGGACGCAGGACGAGGCGGCCCGCCAGCTCGGCTGGTCGCTGGGGGCGTTTCGCGGCCGGCTGGAGCGGGGCCGGGCCCGGCTCCGCGACCGGCTGACGCGGCGGGGCGTCGGGCTGGCGGTGCTGGCCGCGGCGGCCGTCGGCCGGCCGGTTGACGCCGCGGCAATTCCGTCGGGCATCCAAACATCCATCATCAACACGGCGGCGGCGGTGGCGGCGGGGGAGGCGGTGGCCGCCCCGGCCGGCGTCGTCGCCGTGGCGGAAGGAGTGATCCGGGCCATGACCGCGACGAAACTTCAGTGGGCGATCGGCGTGGCCGCCGTGTGCGGGCTGTTGACCGTCGGCGGCGTGTGGGCGACCGGCCAGGGGCCGGGCGCCGGCGGACCGGGCGACGAGCCGCCGCCAGCGGCAAGGCCAGCCCCGCTTGCGGGCGGCGAGGCGAAGCGCGACGCGGAACCGGACCGGACGGCCGGGGCGGCCCAGCGGCGGCGGAGCATGAACAACCTCAAGCAGATCATGATCGCCGTCCACAACTACCACGACGCGAACAGCCGCCTGCCGGCCGACATCCGCGGCAAGGACGGCAAGCCACTGTTGAGCTGGCGGGTGGAGATCCTGCCGTACCTGGAACAGGATAATCTGTACAAGCAATTCAAGCTCGACGAACCGTGGGATAGCGAGCACAACCTGAAACTGCTGCACCACATGCCGGTGTCCTACCGGGCCGGGATCGAGCCGAAGGACTCGACGCACACCTACTACCAGGCGTTCGCCGGCCCCGGCACGCCGCTGCACCCGACGGTCGCGCGGGGCGGCGGCCGCCCGGCCGGCCCTGAAGGTCTGCCGGGCGTCGGGGGACCGGGCGGCGGGCCGCAGGGCGGCGCGGGGCCGGGCGGCAGTTTCCCCGGCCCGGGGGCGGATGGGCCGGGCTTACCGCCGGGGCAGGGTGGCGGCCCGGCGGTCCGCATTGGCGACATCACCGACGGCACGTCGAACACGCTCGGCGTAGTCGAGGCCGGCCCGCCGGTGCCGTGGACGAAGCCGGCTGACATCCCGTTCGACCCGCAGCGGCCGGTGACGCTGGTCACCCCGTTCCGCAACGAGTGGCACGCCGCCATGATGGACGGGTCGGCCCACGCCCTGAAGCGGGACATCAACCCTTTCCTGCTCCGCAAGCTGATCGTCATGAACGATGGTGAGGAAACGCCGCGACTCCAGGGGCTGCACGCCCCGCAGCCGGCGGAGACGGAGGAGGAGAAGGCGGAGCTGCGGAACCGCATCGAGAAGAACCGGCACGTCATTGACCAGATCCGCCGGCTGATGGGCGCACACGCGGACCTGCTGGCCGACCAGAACGGACGGCTCGGCGACCTCGGCGCGGCGGAGGAGATGGCCGAGCGGCTGAAGCGGATTGAGGAGGAGCTGGAGGCGATGAACCGCCGGCTGCGGGGCGACGGCAAGCCCGCCCCGCCGGCGCGGCCGAAGCCGGGGCCGTGAGGGCGGCCGGACGCGGCTTGTCCCCCGACCGGCCGCGCGGTACTGTGACCGGCGCGGTGGTCCGTCGGCCGGCGTGGGGACGGGCGGATGACGTTCAACGAGTTGGTCCGCCTGTTGCGGGCGAACGGGTTCACGGTCGTCCGCGAGAAGGGTCGATCCGGTACTACGGCAAGGCCGGCTGGCCGCGGCTGGTGCGGGTCGATTACCACGGCCCGAAGCAGGTCCCGAACGGTACCTGCCACGCGATTCTGAAGGCGGCCGGCATCCGGCCGTAAGGGCGGGGCGATGATCGAGCTGCCATATTCGCTGGTGATCGAGGCGACGGCCGAGCCGGACTTCTTCGGCTTCTACTCGCCAGAGCTGAAGGGGTTCACCGGCGTCGGGCATTCGGTCGAGGACTGCCTGTTCAAGGCCAAGTGGGGGATGAAGG
>DASXAN010001392.1:0-3677 GCA_036406755.1 Gemmataceae bacterium | reverse complement strand
CACCGCCGACGGCCGTGTCATCATCGCCAGTTTGGAATCGGTCCAATGCTGGACCGCCGACGGCCGAATGGAACATGCTTGGCCGTGTCGGTCGAATTACCGAACGTATGCCAGCGCCCTCGCGCCCGACGGCCGCACATTCGTCAACGGCGACGCCGGCGGCGTCGTCCGCCTGTGGGACACGGCGACCGGCAAACAGACCGGCACATTCAAGACCGAAGTCAACGTGTCTTGCAGCTTTGCGTTTTCCCCGGACGGCCGGTATCTCGCCTACCCGAGTTGGCACAACCTGCGGGTCTGGGACACGGTCGATCACCGCGAGCTCTGGACCCAGCCGATTCAGGGTTCGCAGTACGCGGCCGCCGCGTTCACTCCCGCGGGGCGGACCGTTTTCCTGGGGGAACCAAGAGGGACGATCCGTGAATGGGATGTGGCAACCGGCAAGCCCGTCCGAACTCTGGAAGGGCACCCGGCGTTTATGGACCCGCCCCCGCCCAACAACGGCTTCGGCCCCCGCCGCGTTGATCCGCACCCCGGGCACATGGGCAGCGTCATTCGTCTCGCCGTCAGCCTCGACGGGCGGCGGCTGATCTCTGCCGCCACGGACCGGACGATTCGCATTTGGGACTTGGCGACGGGCAAGGAGTGCGCCCTGCTCGAACGCGCGACCGGCCGGGCGCCGAACTATTATCCGACGCCGGTGTTTGCCCTGGCGATTTCCCCCGTCGGCGGTCTGCTGGCCGCCCCGGGACAGGACGGCGACCGGCGTCACCTCATTGACCTCTGGGACTACCGCGCCGGCCGGCGGGTCGCCACGCTCGACGGCCACCGCGGCCCGGTGACGGCCCTGGCCTTCAGCCCCGACGGCCGCCGGCTCGTCTCCGGGAGTACCGACGGGCTGGGCTACGTCTGGGCGGTCCCGCCCCGGCCCGCCGGCCCGACGACAAAGGTGGATGACGCCCGGGTCGCGGCCCTCTGGTCCGACTTAGCCGACGCCGACGCCGCCAAGGCGTACCGAGCCGTCAGCGCCTGGCTGGACGCCCCGGACGCCGCGGTGGCGGCCTTCCGTCGGCTGCAACGGCCGGACAAGCCGGTGGACGCCGGCCGCGTCAACCGCCTGATCGCCGATCTGGACTCCGACCAGTTCGCCATCCGCGATCGGGCGTCAAAGGAACTCCAGGCGCTCGGGCCGGCCGCCGGCCGACACTTGCGGCAGGCGCTGGCGAAGTCCCCGTCGGCCGAGGCGGCCCGCCGGATCGAAGCAATCCTGGCCTCCTGCCCGGACGAGGACCTGCGCGGCCCCCGGGCCGTCGAAGTACTGGAGGCGGCCGGCACGCCAGCGGCGAAGGTGCTGCTGGCGGAGTGGGCCAAGGGCGACCCGACCGCGACCACGCCGCGCGAGGCGGCCGCGGCCCTGACTCGCCTCAATCACCGTTAACGAACTGACATTTCCGCGCTCGGTCCCGGCCCACGTTCCCGTTGAGCCGGGTAGAAGTCCGGTCTGATCGGCAGGTCCCCCACAGTCCGTCCCGGACTCACACGACCCCTGCGCGCCATCCCGTCCGCCGCGGGCCGATCCGGCACAAACTGCGCCCGTACCACCACCACGCTGAGGTACCGCCATGAACGCCTGGGCACGCTGGCTCCGCCAGTCCGCGCCGCCGACCGGCCGCCGCCGTCGGCTGGAACTGCAACTCCTCGAAGAGCGCACGTCGCCGACCGACGTGTTCCGGTCGATCGACGGCACCAACAACAACTTGCTCCACCCGACCTGGGGCGGCGCCGGCGTCGATCTCATCCGCGTCGCCCCGGCCGCCTATACCGACGGCGTCTCCGCCCCGGCCGGGGCCGACCGGCCTAGCGCCCGCGTCGTCAGCAACGTCATCGCCGACCAGGGCGACGCCGACGTCATCAGCACCCGCCAGCTGTCGGCCATGGCCTACGCCTGGGGCCAGTTCCTCGACCACGACCTCGACCTGACCCCCAGCGCCTCCCCGGCCGTGCCGTTCAACGTCCCGGTCCCGGCGGGCGACCCGTCCTTCGACCCGGCCGGGACCGGGACCCAGGTCATCCCGCTGAACCGGTCGCTGTCCGACCCGGCCACCGGCACCGGTGCGGCCAACCCGCGGCAGCAGGTCAACACCGTCACCGCGTTCGTGGACGGGTCGCAGGTGTACGGGTCCGACGCCGTCACGGCCGACAAGCTTCGCACCCACGTCGGCGGCAAGCTCAAGGTCGGGGTCGGGGCCGACGGCCGCGCCGGCACCAAGGACGACACGCTGCCGCTGAACAACGCCGCCAACTTCCCGACCGGCACACTGCCGATGGCCAACGACGCCCACGTCGCCCCGGACGGCCAGCTGTTCGCCGCCGGCGACGTGCGGGCCAACGAGAACATCGAGCTGACCAGCCTCCAGACGATCTTCGTCCGCGAGCACAACCGCATCGCCGACGCCGTCGCCAGGGCCAACCCGCGGCTGTCCGACGAGCAGATCTACCAGCAGGCCCGGGCCCAGGTGATCGGCGAGATGCAGGCCATCACCTACAACGAGTGGCTCCCCGCCCTGCTCGGGCCGAACGCCCTGCCGGCCTATCGGGGCTACAACCCGTCGGTGAACCCGGGCATCGCCAACGAGTTCTCCACCGCCGCGTTCCGCCTGGGCCACAGCATGCTCGGCGACGACGTCGAGTTCCTCGGCAACAACGGCCATGAGGTCGCCGACCCGGTCGCGCTCAGTCAGGCGTTCTTCAACCCGACGCTGTTCACGGCCAACGGCGCCGACCCGATCCTCAAGTACCTGTCCAGCGACCCGTCGAGTGAAGTGGACTCGACGGTCGTGGAGAGCGTCCGCAACTTCCTGTTCGGCCCGCCCGGCTCCGGCGGGCTGGACCTGGCGAGCCTGAACATCCGGCGGGGCCGGGACCACGGCCTGGCCGACTACAACTCCATCCGCGCCGCCTACGGCCTGCCGGAGGTGACGAGCTTCGCGCAGATCACCTCCAACGTGGCCGTGCAGCAGAAGCTCCAGCAGCTCTACGGCAGCGTCAACAACATCGACGCCTGGGTCGGTATGCTGGCCGAGGACCACGTCCGCGGCGGCGGGGCACCCGGCGCAGCCGGGTCGACTGGGCCGACCATCAGGGCGGTCCTCGTGGACCAGTTCACCCGCCTGCGGGACGGGGACCGGTTCTGGTACCAGCGGGCGTTCTCCGGGGCGGCGCTCAACGCCATCCAGCACACGACCCTGGCCGACGTCATCCGCCGCAACACCAGCCTGACCAACCTCCAGTCGAACGTCTTCTTCTTCCGCGCCCAGGTGGGCGGGACGGTGTTCGCGGACGCCAACCGCAACGGCCGGCCGGACCGGGGCGAGCGCGCCCTCGCCGGCCGGACCGTGACGCTGATCGACGCCGAGGGCGACGTCGTCGCCACGGCGGTGACCGACTCCCGCGGGTCCTACCTGTTCACCGTGGCCGACGGCCTGCGGACCGGGCTGTACACGGTCCGGGTGGACGTGGCGGCCGGCCAGGTCCAGACGACCCGGGCGGCGGCCGCGATCCCGGTCACCCGCGGCGACGTGTCGCTCCGCGTGGACCTGGGCGTCGCGTCGTCGTCCGCCGTGGCGGCCGCCGACCAGGCCGCGGACCCGCTCGGCTGGGACGGCGACCTGACCGAC
>DASXAN010001391.1:0-2636 GCA_036406755.1 Gemmataceae bacterium | reverse complement strand
GCTCCCGACGACCGGGTAGTTTCCGTCGAGCTCCGGCAGCCGCTTCGCCTCCTGGTACACGAACGGTCCGCCGCCGTATGGCCCGTCCGTCTGCGCCACCGGCTGGCCGTGCAGCACATAAAGCACGTTCGCCCCCTCCCGCCCCTGGCAGGGCTTGCGGACGTAGCTGTCCGTCCGCGGCTGGAGGTAGGTCGGGAGCAAGTATGGGCAGTCGGGGAACATCTCCCACAGCACCGCCAGGATCGTCTTGTTGCTCAGCAGCACCTTCCACGGCGGCTCCAGCCAGCGGACCCGGCATTCGAGCAGGTGCGGGCCGAAACCCTCACCGAGCATCCACTCCCACGGGTAGAGCTTGAACACCGTCCGCAGCGGCCGCTCCTGCATGTCCACGAACGCCCGCCGCATGGCGTTCCAGCCGATGTCCTCGTCCGCCAGATAAACCGTGTCCAGCCCGGCCTGCTGGGCCGTGTCCCGCAGGTAGGTCACGGTCATCAGGTCTTCCGTGTGGCCCCGCTGCGAGGCGAAGTGGACCGGCCCCTCGACCCGCTGCGCGGGTACCCCGGCCGGCCCGAGTCGCGGCCAGAACTCCAGCAGTTTCTCGTGGATGCTGTTGAACTGGTCGACGTCCGGGTGCGTGTCCTTCAGCCAGAACCACTGCACCACGGCGGCCTCCAGCAGGGCCGTCGGCGTGTCGGCGTTGTACTCCAGCAGCTTCGGCGGCGACCGGCCGTCGAAGCAGAAGTCGAACCGGCCATACACCGTCAGCTCGTCGCGTTCCCAGCTCTGGCGGAGCCAGTCGTGGAACGGCGGCGGGACGTTGAACTGGGCGAGTCGGTCCTGCTCGAAGATGTGATCGACGGCCTTCAGGCACAGGTCGTTGAGCGCATAGGTGGCCTTCTCAAGTTCGTCGATCTCGGCGGAGCGAAATTGGTAGAACGCGCTCTCGTCCCAGTACAGCTGGCCATCAATCGTGTGGTAGGCGAGCCCCTGGCCCTCGACGCGGGCCTGCCAGTCGGGCCGGGGGGTGCAGGCGTGCCGCTCCATGTCAGCCCCCCGCCGCGGCATGGCCGGTGCTGCCGAATCCGCCGCGGCTCGTCGCACCCGAAGTGGATCGTGAGCCGCCGCTGCCGGTCCTGCCGACGCCGCCAGACCGGCCGTACGACGGGGAATACGTGCTGGTCGTCGTCCACCACGGCCGGCCGTAGTAGCCGGAGCGTCCCCAGACCCACCACGGGTGGTAGAAGTAGTGCCGGTGGTGGATGACGTGGCCGTTTTGGTCCCGGACGAGGTTGCCGTTGGCGTCCCGCTCGTCCTCGTCCCGCACGTTCACGCACGAGACGCAGCAGCAGCCGAGCAGGGCGGCGGAGCCCAGAATGGTCAGGACTATGTTGCGGGTGCTGCGGAACACAGGCCGGCCTCCCCCGCGTCAGCCGACCGACCTGGCGACGATGATGCTCAGGCTGATGAGCATCGTGGCGATGACGATGGCGACCGCCACGTTCTTTTCGGCCAGCTCCTTCTCAATGTGCAGGTTGGGCGTCAGGCGGTCGAACACCTTATACCCGATGAACAAGAGCGCCAGCCCGATCAGGCCGAACACGGCCGTGGACAGCGCCGCCTCCGGGAACGTGTCCGGGGACCAGACGGCCAACAGCGATGCGAGCATGGGGCACCTGCACGATAGGTTAGAACCAGCCGCCGGTGATCGGCAGCGTCTGGCCGGTGATGTACTCGCTCTCCTCAGTCGCCAGGAACAGGACGACGTTGGCCACGTCCGCCGGCGTGCCGACCCGGCCGATCGGGATCTGCTTCACGTACTCGGCCAGCACCTCCGGCTTAATGGCGTCGATCATCGCCGTGCGAATCAGGCCGGGGGCGACGGCGTTAACAGTAATTCGCCGGCGGGCCAGTTCCTTGGCCAGCACCTTGGTCAGGGCGATGACCCCGGCCTTGGCGGCGGCGTAGTTCGCCTGGCCGTGGGCCGGGAACAGGCCGGCGATCGACGCCGTGTTGACGATTCGCCCGCCGTCCGGCAGCACTTCGGCCGCCAGCTTTGAGCAGAAGAAGACACCGTCGAGGTTCGTCTGCAGGACGCTCTGCCAGTCGTCGAGCGTCATCTTGCGGACGGTCCGGTCGCGGAGGATGCCGGCGTTGTTCACCAGGATGTCGAGCCTGCCGGCTGCGGCGACCGCCTCGCGGATCAGCTTCTCGATGGCGTCGTAGTTGCGGACATCGGCTTCGAGGACGTGCGTAGTCGCCCCATGAGCGCGGCAGCGGCCGGCCGTGTCGTCGGCGTCGTGGCGGTTCTGGCCGTCGGGGTCGGCGACGTAATGGACCAGGCAGACGGCCCCGGCCTTCGCGAACGCCTCGACGATGGCCGCCCCCATGCCGCGGGAGCTGCCGGTGACGAGGACGGCCTTGCCGGTGAAGTCGTAACGTACCGTCATGGTTTCGCCGCGAGCCTCCGGCGACCGGTCTACTTGTTGGGATAGGGCTTCTGCCAGAAGTTCTCGCCGTACAGGTTCATGGCCGGGCGGGTGGCGACCGAGCAATCGCCGTTGACCTTCACCTGGCAGGCCAGCCGCAGCTCGTCCTCGTGGCCGACGTAGGCGAGGGCCGTCACCGGGTGTAGGTTG
>DASXAN010001390.1:0-7155 GCA_036406755.1 Gemmataceae bacterium | reverse complement strand
CGTTGTTGCCGTGGGTCGCATCGCCGCGGCCGTAGTTGACGAACACGTCACCGCCGTCGCCGCCGGCGTAGGCCACGGCGACGCCGTTGCCGTTGTTGACGAACGTGCTGCTGCCGTTGCCGCCACTGCTGAGGGTCATCGCGGCGTTGTCGCCGTCGTTCTCGACGAACTGGAAGCTCGACCCGCTGACGGCGACGGACGTGCCCGCCCCGGTATTGACGAGCGACCCGAAATCGACGCCGCGGATGTCGATGGAGGCGACCGTCCCCTCGTTGCGGAGGGAGTTGAAGTCGGCCCCGCGGATGGTGATGGCGGCGGCCGAGCCGGAGTTCACCAGCGACCCGAAGTCGGCCCCGGTCAGGCTGATCGCCGCCGCCGGCCCGGTGTTGACCAGGGTGGTGAAGTCGGCGCCGGTGACTGCGATCTGGGCCCCGGCGCCGACGTTCACCAGGGTCTGGAAGTCGGCCCCACCCAGGTCGATGGTGACGACGCCGTTGTTGGTCAGTGACGGGAAGTCGGCCCCGGTGACGGCGGCGTGGGTGCCGGTGGCGTAGTTGTACAGCGAGTTGAAGTCCGCGCCGGACACGTTGATGGTGACGGTCGAGTTCGCCGCGCCGCCGCCGTTGACGAGCGAACCGAAGTCGGCCCCGGTGACGGCGACCTGGGCCGTGTCGCCGGCGTTCACCAGCGTGTCGAAGCTCCCGCCGGTGATGTTGATGACGGCGTGGCTGCCGACGTCGGTCAGGGTGCTGAAGTCCGCGCCCGTGGTCACGATCCGGTTGACCTCGGCGTCGTCGGCATTCACCAGGCTCTTGAAGTCCGCCCCCGCGATGCTGATCGCCGCGCTCTCGGCCCGGTTGACCAGAGTCTGGAAGTCGGCCCCCTCAATGCTGATGCGCGTGGCCGCCCCCTCGTTTCGCATCTGCAGCGACGTAAAGTCGGCACCGGAGACGCTGATTTGCGCGTTCGTACCGCTATTGAGCAGGGACGAGAAGTCGGCCCCGCCGACGATGGTGATGACCGCCCCCTCGCCGCGGTTGGTCAGCGATGAGAAGTCGGCCCCCCTCAGGTCGATGTTGGCGTGCGCCCCGTTGTTCTCGAGGGAGGTAAACGAGGCGAAATCGGCCCCCCTCAGGTCGATCGAGATCCGGGCGCTCTCGCCGTCGTTGCGCAGTGACGTAAAGTCCGCGCCGCCGATGATGGTGATGACCGCCCCTTCACCCCGGTTGGTCAGGGACGAGAAGTCAGCCCCGGTCACGTCGATGCGGGCGTTCGCCCCGTTGTTCTCCAGGGAGGTGAACGAGGTGAAATCGGCGCCCCTCAAGTCGATGGAGATGCGGGCGCTCTCGCCGTCGTTGCGGAGCGACGTGAAGTCGGCCCCCTTCAGGCTGATGACGGCCGCCTCGCCGCGGTTGGTCAGGCTGCCGAAGTCGGCCCCGGAGAGGTCCACGTTCGCGTTCGCCTTGTCGAACGACAGGTTGGCCGTGTCCCCCAGGTGGACGTCGGTCAGGGTCGCGTTGTCCACGTCCAGGGCGACGTTGCCGGTCGCCCGGACGGACGACGTCGGGTCGATGGTCAGGGTGTCGGCGGTGAGGCTGACGTCGCCGCCCCCGGCCGAGACGGTCGTCGTGTCCGACACCGTCAGGGTGCCGTCGTCGGCCGTCAGGGAAACCTTGCCGGACTTGCTGGACACATTCTTCGTCACGGACAGCGGGCTGTGGCTGACGAGGGCCACGTCCCCGGCCGCCGTGATCGGGCCGGCGACCGTGATGCCCGCCGACGTCCCGCCGAAGTTGGTGACCGTGACGGCCCCGCCCGGGTTGTCGTTGACGATGCCGGTGATGGTCAGCGGCCCCGGGTGGGCCGGGTCGTTGTTGACGATCTGGATGTCGCCGGCGGTGTTCGCGGCGGTCAGCGTCGTGACGTGGGTTTCGAGCGCGTCGGCGGCGCCGATCCCGGTCCCGGCGGTGAGCACGAGCGTGCCGGCGGTCACATTGTCGGCGTCCCCGTTGCCGTCCACGATGGCCCCGCCGGCGGTGATCGCCACCTGCCCGCCGGTGCCGGTGCTGATCGCGCCGACGATGACGTCGTTCTCGGCGGTGAGGGCGACCGAGCCGGCCGTCGCCACCGGGCCGGTGGCGGTGACGTTGGCGGCGGTGGTGACCGTGAGCGACTGCACCGTCACCGGCTGGTTGAACGCCACGTTGCCGCCGCTGGTCACGGTCAGGCCCTTGCCGTTGGTCGTCGTGACCGGGCCGTTGAAGATCACGTCGCCGGAGTCGGTGACGACCACGTCGGCGTCGAGGATGACCAGGTTGTTGAAGACGGTGGTGTTGCCCTGGGCGGACACGTTCGCCCCGACGCGGGTCACGCCGGCCGGGCCGGTCGTGATGCTGGACAGCCGCACCACCCCGCCGACCGCCTGGCCGATGGTCGTCGTCCCGCCGGCGGAGAGAGATAGGGCGGCGTTGCCGTCCACGGTGCCGAGCAGGTTGATGTCGTTGGCCCCGGCCGTAACGGTCAGGCCGGCGGCGAGCGTGGTCGCCGACCGGATGCTGACGCCGCCGGCCGTCGTACTCACCGCCACGGCCGACGTGGCAACCGTCAGGCCGTCGCCGGCCGCGTTGCCGAACGTCACGGCCCGCTGGGAGGCGAACGCCGTCGGCCCGTCGAGCACGACGTTCGCGTTGAAAACAGTATCGGTGTCGCCGCCGGTTTCGGTGACGTTCTTGCGGAATGTCACCGTCCCAGCGGCGTCGTCCTGCACGATGCCCGACGTGACCGCGACCACGTCGCGGAATTCCGTGGGGCCGGTCGAGTTGATGGTGACGGCCGCGCCGGCGCCGGACCCGACCGTCGCGGCGCTGGCGAAGGTCGTCGGGCCGACGACGGCCAGCGCCAGGTTGTACGGCCCGCCGACTGACTGGGCGAAGTCGGCCGAGCCGCCGGCGAAGGTGGCGTTCGCCCCGAGGGTGACCGGGTCGCCGTAGGATTGGGCGCCGGTGGTCGTGACCGCGCCGCCGGCGACAGTCGTTCCGCCGGGCCCGTCGGTCGTCAGCGAAGCCAGCGTGACCGCGCCGCCGAAGGTCGTGGTTCCGGCGGTGGCCACCGTCACCGCCGCGGCCCCGCCGAGCGTGCCGCCGAACGTGATCGCCCCGGCGGGGCCGGCTCCGGCGGACGTGAACACGGCACCGGCGGCGGACACGGTGACGGCGCCGGTGAACGTTTGCGGGCCGGTCGAGTTGACGGAACCGGCGGCCAGTGTCGTCATGCCGGTGACGGTCAGGGCGGACAGGCCGCCGACCGCGTCGGCCGGGGCGTCGCCGAAGACCGCGTCGCCGGCGACCGTGAGGCTACTGCCGCCGCCGGCCACGAGGTCGGTGAAAGTGACCGTCGTACCCGTCAGCGTCAGACCGGTGGCCAACGTCGCCGGGCCGCCGACGGCGATGGCGGCCCCAGGCCCCGCCCGCTCAGTCGTGATCGCGGCGGTGCCGCCGAACGTGACCGACCCGGTGAGGCTCACCGCGGCCGAGGCGGTGCTCAGGCCGGCGTTGACCCGGATGTCCGCGGCCGTGACGCTGACGCCGCCGGGGCCGGCCGTCAGGTCGCCGTCGAAGGTGACCTTGCCGCTGACTCCGGTGACCAACACGTCGAACGCCGGGCCGTTCGGCACGGCCGTCGCGCCGTCGCCCGCGACACCGACGTTGTTGCCGGAGATGACGTTGTCCGCGCCGCCGGAAACCGTGACGCCGCCGCCGGCATTCGCGGTGATGACGTTGCGGTCCGCGGCCGCCGGGCCGCCGACCGTGTTCGCCGACGACCCGAGCAGGTTGACGCCGACGCCGGCGCTGTTGGCGATGACGTTGCCGACGATCGTCTCGCCGCCGCCGCCCTCCACGCGGATGCCGTCCAACTTGCTGCCGAAGGCGGCACCGCCGGTACCGATCAGGTTACCCTGAATGACCGTCCCGGCCGGCGTGGCACCGCCGTTCGCGTAGACGTGGATGCCACTCTGGCCGAAGCCATTCGGGCCGCGCTGCCCGGTGGCGGCGATGACGTTGCCGAGGACCCTGGTGTTGTTGGAACCGGCGTTGATCGACACGCCGTCGGTCCCGATGCCCAGCGGCGCTTGGCCGGCGATGTCGAGCCCGATGAGGTTGCCCTGGATCGTGTTGTTCGGCGCGCCGCCCGAGAGGCCGAGCTGGATGCCGAAGCCGTTGCCGGTGATGACGTTGCCCGCGCCGGCGGCGGGGCCGCCGATCAGGTTGTCGTGGGCCCCGCCGGTGAGGCGGATGGCGTCGGAGCCGTTGCTCAGACTCACATTACCGGGGCCGACGTTCGTGGCGCCGGAGGTGTCGGTGCCGATGAAATTGCCCTGGACCACGGTCCCGGTCGCGGCCCCGCTGATGATGATGCCGATGGTCGAGTTGCCGGAGACGACGTTCCCCGCCGCGCCGGGGCCGCCGACGACCGTGCCGACCGCACCGCTGATGAACACGCCGGCCAGGCCGCGGTTGGCCACGGGGGCGTTGCCGTCCTTGTTCAGGCCGATGGAGTTCGCCTGGATGACGTTGGCCGACGAGGCCGCGCCGGTGACGACGACGCCGCCGAAGCTGAAGTTGCCGGCGGGGTTGTTGCCGCTGATGACGTTGCGGGCCGCGGCCGTGGCGCCGCCGACGGTGTTGCCGTGGGCCCCGCCGTCGATGAGGGCGCCGTCGCCGAGGTTGGCCACGGGACCCAGGCCCGCGGCGTTGGTGCCGATGTAGTTACCGGCGACGGTGTTGCCCGTGGCGGCGGCCCCCGAGATGCGGACGCCGTGGCTGCTGTTGCCGCTGATGACGTTGCGGGCGGCGTCCGTCGTGCCGCCGACGGTGTTGTTGTACCCGGCGACGAAGACGCCGGTGCCGTTGCCCAGCGGGGCGGTGCCGCCCGCGGCGGTGCCGATCAGGTTACCGGAGACGGTCGTGTCGTGGGTCGCCGCATCGATGCTGACGCCGGTCGGATTGCCGGAGATCAGGTTGCCGATGATGCGGTTGTTCGCGGCCCCGACGGTGGTGTTGAAGCCGAAGGCGACGCCGGCCGACTGGTTGCCCAGGGCGACCGTGCCGGTGGCGTCGGTGCCAATGTAGTTGCCGGCGACCGTGTTGTTGTTGGTGTTGTCGTTGTAGATGGCCACGCCCATGAACGAGGCGCCGGCGAGGACGTTAGGCTCGCTGGCGTCGTTGACTCCGTCGCCGTCGGTGCCGACCAGGTTGCCAGTGGCGCCGCTGTTGATGTTGACGTCATCGCCGAAGGCCCCGAGCCTAGCCGTGCCGGCGGCGTTGAGACCGACGTAGTTGCCGGCCATCACGTTGCCGGTGGCGGCCGGGCCGCTGATGCCGATGCCGGGGGCGCCCGTCAGGCCGGCCATCACGTTGCCGGAGCCGGGCGCCGACCCGCCGATGGTGTTGCCGGCGGCCTGGACGTAGACGGCCGAGCCGGCGTTGCCCACCAGGATCGTGCCGGCGGCGTTCAGGCCGATGAAGTTGCCCCGCACGGCGTTGCCGGTGGCGGCGGCGCCGGCGATCAGTACGCCGTTGGACTTGTTGCCGGAGATGACGTTGCCGGCCACGGTGTTGCCGGCGGAGCCGACGTTGACGCCGTTGGCGGCGTTGCCCAGGTCGCGGGCCTTGCCGCCGCCGTCGGCGGCGACGATGCCCTGGACCTCGGCGGCGGTCAGCGCCCGGCTGTAGACGCCGACCTCGTCGATGAGGCCCTTGAAAAGCACCCCCGCGGTCGCGGCGAACCGGCCGATGACCAGGTCGCTGGTGTTCGCCGCCAGGGCGGTGCTCGCGGTCGACCGCTGGTTGTCGAGCACGCCGTTGACGTACAGCCTCAGTGCCGCCCCGTCCCAGGTGACGGCGACGTGAGTGAACGTCCCCGCGGGGATGGCGGCGATCGACTGGAGTGCCGTGTCGTTGCCCGCGGCGTCGAACAGCTCGACCCGGAGCTTCCGCGAGCTGTTGACGATGTCGAAGTTGTAGCCGGTGAACGAGTTCCCCAGCGGCGCGAGCTTGGTGACGATGCGGCGGGTGTCGGCGGCCGAAAAGTCCGTCGGGTTGACCCACGCCTCGATGGTCAGGGCGGCGGTCGGGTTCAGGTTGGCGGCATTCGGGACGCGGATCACGTCGTCCACGCCGTCGAAGCTGAACGCCTGGCCGACCACGCCGGGGGCGAAGCCGACGCCGTTCAGCAGCGTCCCGGTGTTGCCGTCCGCGGCGTCGGCGGCGGTCGTGCCGGGCTCGCCCTTCCACCAGCTGACGGTGCCGGTGATCAGGCCGTTGCCGTTCTTGTCCGTGCCGATGAAGTTGCCCTGGACCACGTTGCCGGTGGCCGTGGCCGTGAACCCGAAGAAGTTGTTGGCGTCCTGCACGAGCACGCCGTCCGAGCCGTTGCCGGCGATGACGTTGCCGGCCCCAGCGGCGGTGCCGCCGATCGTGTCGTTGCTCCCGCCGATGATCTGGACCCCGCCGCCGGGGTTGCCGCGGGGCAGGGTGCCGGTGACGTCGGTGCCGATGTAGTTGCCGGCCACGGTGTTGCCGGACCCGTTGATCAGCACCCCGCCGAACCCGCCGGTGTTGCCGGAGACGACGTTGCGGGCCCCGGCCGCCGTGCCGCCGAGCGTGTTGTTGTCGCTGCCGGCGCCGAACTCCACCCCCTGGAAGGCGTTGGGCAGCAGGGTCCCGCCGTCGGCGGCCAGGCCGATGACGTTGCCGAGGATCAGGTTGGCGGTGCCGGTGGACACGTCCACGCCGCGCTGGCTGTTGCCGGAGATGACGTTGCCCGCGCCGGTGCCGGGCGTGCCCGTCAGGCCGCCGATCGTGTTGCCGGCCGCGCCCCCGCTCAACTGCACGCCGTCCTGGGCGTTGGGGATCGCGGCGGCGCCGCCGGCGTCGGTGCCGATGTAGTTGCCGAGGACGAAGTTGCCGGTCGCGCCGCTGATGATGTTGACCCCGGGGCCGCCGTTGCCGCTGATGACGTTGCGGGCGCCGGGGCCGGCGCCGCCGACGGTGTTGTTCGAGACGCCGTTGAGGCGGACGCCGTTGAAGGTGTTGGGGATCGCGGCGGTCCCGCCGGCGTTGGTGCCGATGTAGTTGCCCAGGATCGTGTTGCCCG
>DASXAN010001389.1:0-1800 GCA_036406755.1 Gemmataceae bacterium | reverse complement strand
CCGGCGACCACGCCGCGAACGTGGCGAACCGCCCGGCCTCGCCGGCCGTGGTCAGCGGCCGCTCCTTGCGCAGCTCCTGCAGGTGGATCACGTCCAGCCGGGTCTTGTCCGCGTCGACCAGGAGGCGGTTGCCGTCGTCGGTCACCCCCAGGGCGGTCACGTCCCCGGACCGCGAGTCGATCCGGTGCTCGACCTGGGCCCCGTCCTGGCCGACCTTCCAGACGCGGACCGACGGCTCCTTGCCGACCGACACCACCCGCCCCTGCGGGGTGAAGCTGAGCGAGGTGATCGGGCTGTGGTGCTCGCGGGTCGGGAAGGTGTACTTGCGCTGGCCGGTCGCGGTCTCGTACATGTAGATGGACCGCTCGTCGGCGGTCACGCAGAACCTGCCGTCCGGGCTGAAGGCGGCGGCGGCCACCCCGCCGTCGTGCCGGCCTTCGAACTCCCGGACCGGGTCCTTGGCGGCCGGGTTGGCCAGGTCGTACAGCCGGGCCGTCCCGTTCAACCCGCCGACCAGGACCAACGACGCCCCGGCCGCCGGGCCGGTGACGGCCAGCGACCGCACGCCGTTCGGCTGCTTCCACGATCCGAGCACCTTCCGGTCCCGGTCCCAGACGTACACCCACCCGTCCTCGCCGGCCGACACGATCACCGGCTTGCCGCCCGCGGTGCCTACGGCCACGGCCGCGATCGGCCGGTTGGTCGTGTGCTGGTCGAAGGTGGCCCCGTAGGGGACGTCGCGGGCCACTTCGATGGTTACCTCGTCCCCGCGGCCGACGGCGTTGGCGTACTCCTTGGGCAACAGGCCGATGGCCCGGAGCTGCGTGAGGTCGTGGATCGTCAGGAGCGGCTCCTGGCCGGCCTTGACCCCCTCGCCCTCGTGCTTGAGCACCTGCTGGACCTCGCCGTCGACGACCGGCTTGAGGAAGTGCCGGTCCCAGATGTACTTGGCCTTCTCGGCGTCCTTGGCGGCCACCGCGGCCTGCCCCTGGTGGTCGACGAGTTCGGACTGGTACCGGGCCAGGGTGGCTTCCTGGCTAAGCAGTTCTTGCAACGGAACCACGCCGGTGCGGACCCCGTTCCGTTCCTGGTCCACGATCTGCTTCAACTTCTCGACGGTCTTCTCGGACGCCTTGGCCGACTCGATGCTCGTCTTGGCCTTGGTGTCGGCCCCCTCGTATTCGATGAACGCCTGCTCGTCGTCCAGCATGGCGACGACCTGGTCGCGCTTGACGATGTCGCCCGGCCGGAGCCGGCGGTAGACCTTCTTGGTCCGGGGGTTGTTGAAGATGTCGCCCGGGTCGAGCTTGCCGGCCTCGGCGGGCGTGACCTCGGTGCCGATCCACAGGACGGTCCCGTCGACCCGGCTGGGCAGGTCGAGCTTGCGGAGGATGACCACGTTGGCCATCGGCACGGTGATCGGGTCGGGGGTGCGGCCCTCGGCCTTGGCCGGGCGGTAGTCGGCATAGGTCCAGAGCGCGGCACCGGGGTTGGCGGCCTCGCCCGGGGCTTCCCCGTTGGCCGGGGCCTTGCCCGTGGTCTTCTTGTCGTTGCAGGCGGCGAGGGACAGGCAGGCGACCGCGACGGCGGCGGCGAGGAAACGGCGAGTCATGACAGGGGTCCTCGGGGCGGAAGCGCAACAGTCCAACAGATCCAGGCCGGCCGAGCAATATTAACTGCCGAGCGGAGCGGAATCAGAGCCGCGCACGGAGCGGAACGAAGCGGAGGCGCAGCCGGAGCGCAGTGAAGCGGAGTAAGCGGTGGGCCGCCAGCGAGCCAGGGCCTGATTGCCCGGGGCAC
>DASXAN010001388.1:0-3801 GCA_036406755.1 Gemmataceae bacterium | reverse complement strand
CACGGTGGTGCGCAACCAGGGGCTGCCCGGCAAGCCCGTGGTCAGCGTCATGCTGAGCCTGTCGAAGTGCAAGGACAGCGACCTGAAAGCCCTCGCCGGGCTGAAATCCCTGAACTACCTGGCCCTCTACCGCACGGGAGTCACTGACGCCGGGCTGAAGGAACTGGCCGGACTGAAGTCGCTCACGCGGCTCGACGTGATGAAGACCAAAATTACCGACGCCGGCCTCAAGGAACTCGCCCCACTGACCGCGCTCGAGGGCCTCGAACTGGCGTCCAACCCGCTGGACGGCTCCGGGCTCAAGCACCTGGCCGGGCTGAAATCCCTTCAGTGGCTCAACCTCCGCGCGACCAGGGTGACGGACGACGGGCTGGCCGGCCTGGCCGGCCTGCAAGCCCTCTACCACCTGGACCTGGCCGAAACCGCCGTGACGGGGTCGGGTCTGAAGGCACTGGCGGGGTCGAAGTCGCTCCACGTGCTCGAGCTGAACTCGGCCAAGGTGACGGACGCGGGCCTGCGGGACCTGCCCGCGTGGGAGAACTTGCAAATCCTCTCCCTCTACCAGACGCAGGTCACCGACGACGGGCTGCGCGGCCTCGCCGGCCTGAAGTCGCTGGAACGCCTGGAACTCTCGTCGACCCGCGTCACCGGGGCCGGACTCAAGGCGCTGCCCGTCCGGGAATCCCTCAAGAGCCTCAAGTTGACCTCGGCCGCGGTGACCGACGACGGGCTGGCCGGCCTGGCCGGCCTCAGCTCCGTCGAGGAGTTGGCCCTCGACGGGAATGCGAACCTCACCGGCGTCGGCCTGAAGGCGCTCGCCGGCATGAGGTCGCTCCGCGACCTGAAACTCAACCGAACGGCGGTGGGCGACGCCGGCCTGCGGGAACTCCCCGAACTCCCGGCGCTGCGGGAGCTCCGCCTGTCCGCGACGAAGCTCACCGACGCCGGGCTGGCGGACCTGGCCCGTCAGCGGTCGGTGACCGACCTCGACCTGTCCGGCACGCGGATCAAGGGGACGGGCCTGAAAGAGCTGGCGGGTTTGAAGTCGCTCCGGGCCCTGAACCTGAGCGGGTCGGCGGTGACGGACGACGGGCTGGCGGGCCTGGCCGACCTCGCCGCGCTGCGGTCGCTGAACCTGGGCAACACCCGCGTCTCCGACGCCGGCGTCAAGCACCTTGCCAAGTTGAAATCCCTGACGGCCCTCCACCTCCGCCGCGTGACGGTGACCAAAGCGGGCCGGGACCAGCTGGCCAGGGAACTGCCGGGCTGCACCATCGAGTGGAGCCCGGCCAAGTAGCGGGCCGGAGCAACCAATGTCTCACAGACGGCATCGCGATTCCGGCGAGTCCTCGGCGACGGCGGTTGCCCGCCGCGTGTCGTGGTGGCTTGTGGCCGCCGTCGCCCTGACGGCCAACCGGGCGGCCGCCCAGCCGACGCCGGCCGACTGGCTCGGCGGCGACGGCAACTGGACCACCGCCGCCCTCTGGTCCACGAACCCGAACTACCCCAACAACGGCACGCCGCCGGGCACGACCTACGCGGCCTCCATCGCCGCCCCCGGCACGTACACGGTCACCCTCAACTCCGCCGTGACCGTCAGTAGCTTGACGCTCAACGGCGCGGGGGCCACGTTGGACCTGAGCGGCGGCGGCCTGACTGTCGTGGACAGTGCGACGCTCACAGCGGGCGTCCTGCGGCTGGACAGTGGGACGATCAACGGCGGCACGTTCGGCGGCACCGGCGGCGTGATCCGGTTCGACAGCTCGCCCAACAACATCCTGAACGGCGTGACCATCGCCAACCCCGGGATCCTGGACCTGTCGCCGGCCGGGTCGCGGGTGCAGCTGCGGGGCGGGACGGCGCTCGGGCCGGGCGCCGTCGCCGTCGGGACGAGCGCGTTCGTCCATCTCAATCAGGTGACGACGGCGTCGGGGGCGAGCTTCGTCCTGGGCAACAACGCCTTCCTGACCGCCGAGGGCGGCGGCGCCGCCACGCTTGGGGCGACCACCCTGGACGTGGTCACCGTGACCGTCAACCCGGGCGCGTTCCAGGCGGCCAACATCCGCACGAACCTCCTCGGGGCGGCCGCCGGCACGGTGCTCGTCAACCGGGGCACCATCCGCTTCGACCCGGCCGCCACCAACGCCACGCTGAACATCACCCCGTTCGGCGGCGGGGCGTTCCGGAACGAAGGTGTCGTGGCCGTCGGCGGGAGCAACACCGTCAACCTGACCGGGCCGTTCCAGAACGCCGGCACACTCGCCATCAGCGGCGGGACGCTGAACCTGGCCGGCGACTTCACGACCGCCAACCTCGGTGCCCTGAACCGCACCGGCGGCGTGGTCAACGTCACGGGCAACCTGGACAACACCGGGGCGACCCTGGCCCTGACCGACGCCGGCCCGGTCTCGACCGGGTCGTTCACACTTGCCAGCGGCGGGACGATCACCGGCGGTACGGTCACGACCGTCGGGTCGGCCCGCCTGCTGGCCGACAGCAGCCCGTCCAACGCGCTCGTCGGCGTCAGCTTGCCGGCCGGTGCCCTGGATCTGTCGCCGGCCGGGTCGCGGGTGCAGCTGCGCGGCGGGACGGCGCTCGGACCGGGGGTGGTGTCCGTTGGGCCGAATTCGTTGGTACACCTGAACCAGGCATCGACCGCCTCCGGCGCGAGCTTCCTGCTCGGGAACAACGCCTTCCTGACCGCCGAGGGCGGGACCATGTCCACCCTCGGGGCGGCCGCGGACGTGGTGACGGTGACGGTCAACCCGGGCGCGTTCCAGGCCGCCGGCATCCGCACCAACTTCCTCGGGGCGGCGACCGGCACGGTGCTGGTGAACCGGGGCACGATCCGGTTCGACCCGGCCGCGGTCAACGCCGCGTTGAACATTTCCCCCAGCGGCGGCGGCACGTTCCGCAACGAGGGCGTCCTCGCCGTCAATGGGACCAACACCGTCAACTTGTCCGGCCCGTTCCAGAACGCGGGCACGTTCGCCGTCAGCGGCGGGACGTTGAACCTCGCCGGCAACTTCACGACGGCCGGCCTGGGCAGCCTCAACCGCAGCGGCGGCGTGGTCAACGTCACGGGCAACCTGGACAATACGGGGGCGACCCTGGCCCTGACCGACGCCGGCCCGGCCTCGACCGGGTCGCTCACCCTCGCCAACGGCGGGACGATCACCGGCGGCACGATCATGGCCGCCGGGTCGGCCCGCCTGCTGGCCGACGCCAGCCCGTCCAACGCACTCGTCGGCGTCGGCCTCGCGACCGGGATGCTGGACCTGACCCCGACCGGCTCCCGGGTGCAGCTGCGGGGCGGGACGACCGTCGGCGCCGGGGCGGTGCCCGTCGGGGAGAACTCGATCCTGCACCTGAACCAGGTGACGACGGCGTCGGGGACGAGCTTCATCCTGGGGAAGAACGCCTCCCTGACCGCGGAGGGCGGCACGACCTCCACCCTCGGGGCGGCGACCCCGGACGTCGTGACCGTGACCGTCAACCCCGGCGCCGGCCAGCAGGCCGCCGTCCGCACCAACTTCCTCGGACTGGCGGCCGGCACGCTGCTGGTCAACCAGGGTACCGTCCGGTTCGACCCGGCCTCGACCAACGCCACCCTGAACATCAACACCAGTAACGGCGGCGGCTCGTTCCAGAACGCCGGTGTCCTCAGCGCCGGCGTGGCCGGCAGCCGGATCGCCGTCACCAGCCTGTCGTTCACCAACGCCGGCACTTTGACCGCGAGCGGCGGCGGGACGGTCGTCGTCGGCATTGCCACGGACTTCACGAATTTCGGCGGCGGCATCC
>DASXAN010001387.1:0-3865 GCA_036406755.1 Gemmataceae bacterium | reverse complement strand
CCGGCAGCTGGTCCTGACCAACTACCACGTCGCCGGCGACGTCGACCGGGCCGTGGTCATGTTCCCGGCGTACCGCGGCGGCGAGCTGATCGCCGAGCGGGACTACTACAAGCAGCACGTCCGCGACCAGGGCATCCGCGGCCGGGTCGTGGCCCGCGACCGCCAGGCGGACCTGGCCCTCATCCAGATCGACCGCGTGCCGGACGGGGCGCAGGCGCTGCCGCTGGCCGCCGAGGGCGTCTCACCGGGGCAGACGGTCCACTCGCTGGGCAACCCCGGCGGGAGCGGGGCGCTGTGGGTCTACACGCCGGGCAAGGTGCGGCAGGTGTACCACAAGACGTGGGCGGCCAAGGCCGGAAAAGAGACGCTGCAATTCTCGGCCCGGGTGATCGAAACCGACTCCCCGACCAACCCCGGCGACAGCGGCGGCCCGCTGGTCAACGACCGGGCGGAGCTGGTCGGCGTCACCCAGGGCGGGTCGACGAACGCCAGCCTGCTGAGCGTGTTCGTGGACGTGAGCGAGGTGAAGCGGTTCCTGGCGACGCAGGCGGTGCGGTCGATCCCGGCCCCCGGCGGGGCCGCCGCCCGGGAGCCGTTCACGGTCAAGGACGGGGCGAAGTTCTTCGGCCCGGAGGCGGTGCAGGCGGCGAACCGGGACATCGCCCAGATCGCCCACCGCTACGGCCGGGACTTGTTGATCGAGACGTACCCGACCGTGCCGGCCGAGGACGCCGAGCGAGTTAAGGGAATGAGCCCGGACGACCGGCGGGTGTACTTCCGCGACTGGGCGCGGAAGCGGGCTCGGGCGGAGGGGGTCAACGGAGTGGTGATCCTGGCGACCCGCACCCCCGGGACGCTGTATGTGCTCGTGACGGAAGGCGCCCGGGGCGTGGTGACGCGGCAGGAGGAGGAGCGGGTGCACGAGGCGCTGCTGGCGAAGTTCCGGGAAAAGCAGTACGACGCCGGGCTGGCGGAGGCGGTGCGGCTGGTGCGGGAGGCGTTCGCGGAGCAGCGGCCGTGACCGCCGTCAGGCGGCCGCACCCTCCGACTGCGGCCGCATGTACGGCGGCAGGAACCCGAGGACAATGCGGTCCTCAGGCACGCCGGCGTCGATCAATTCCTGGGCGACGCCGTACTCCGTGCCGTCGTGCTGGACCCAAATCTTGCCGTCGATGATGTCGATGTGGATGAGGGCAAAATGCACCGTCCGCTCCGCGTGGTCCTCGCCGAGGACCAGCACTACGTACCGGTCGGACTCGCGGTCGAACACCGTCTCACAGGTCAGTTTGCCGACCGCGAACGGGATGCGCGCGTGTTCGGTCAGAATCGACCGGATCAAGGTCCGGAATTCGTCGAGTCGATCCATCGGTCGATTACCTCCCGCCGACTGTTGTAGAGGACGTAGTTCACACGGTATTCGTCGCTGACCAACCGCCCGAGTTCCGTGTCGATGACCCGGTAATACCGCGGGGTCGGCACGGCCAAGTAGAGCCGGCGGTCGGGTTCAAGCCGATTCGTAACGGCCCGGTAGATCAGGTACTGTCCGAGTGCCCGCTCGAACTCGGTAATCGGCGACCGGCCGGCCATGCTCTTGATTTCGACGCCGATCCTCCGCCCCTGCTTTTCGGCGGTCACGAACAGTTCGGCCCCGAGGTCCATGTAGACTGCTTCGGCTCCCCAAACCAGGCGGAACGGGTCGTGTGTAATCACCCACCCGTCCTTGACCAAGGCCCGGCGGACCACGTCGTGATGTAAGTCTCGCGCCGGCATTGCCGGTCCCTCGGCTGATCCAATTCTACCCGCCCCGCCGGGCCTGCCACAACAGCCGGCCGCAGCCGGCCGCCCCGATGTACCCGGCGTCCGTGCCGAGCTTCGCGTACCGCACCTGGCACCGCGCCGCCGGCACCGGGAACGCCACCTCCCGCACGTAGCCGCGAATCTTCTCCAGGAACGGCTCGCCGGCCGCCGTCATGCCGCCGGCGAAGCACACCCCGTCCGGGTCCACCGTGTGCATCGCGTTGGCCGCCCCGACCGCCAGGTAGTACGCCGTCTCGTCCACGATTTTCGCGGCCAGAGCGTCGCCGGCGTCGGCGGCCCGGAACACGTCCCGGGCCGTCAGCTCCGCCTGCTCGCGCAGCAGCCGGTGCAGCGCCGATTTGCCGCCGTCGGCGTTGAGCGCCTCCAGGGTGCGGGCCACGACGGCCGACGCACTCGCGTACGCCTCCAGGCAGCCGCGGCGGCCGCACCCGCACAGCCGACCATCCGGCAGCTCGATCTTCAGGTGCCCCAGCTCGCCGCCGTGGCTGTGCTCGCCCTCGAGCACCCGGCCGTCCAGCACGATGCCGCCGCCGATGCCGGTCCCGAGGGTGAACAGGACCATGCTGCGGAAGTCCTTGCCGGCCCCGGCCCAGAACTCGCCGTAGGCGGCGGCGTTGGCGTCGTTCTGGAAGGCCGTCGGCAGCTTGAACGTGTCGGCGATGAACTGCCGGACCGGGACGTTCCGCCACGGCTTGAGGTTCGGCGGGTCGAGGATCACCCCGGCCGGGATGTCCATCGACCCGGGCGTGGCGACGCCGACGGCGGCGATGCGGTCGGCGGTCAGCCCGGCGGCGGCGACGGCCCGGCGGATCGTCTCGGCCATGACCGCCAGTCCGTGTTCCTGGCCGCGGGCGGCGTCGGTCGGCAGGCTGACCGGGTCGGTCAACGGCCGGCCGGCGTCGTCCACGACACCGGCCTTCATCGTCGTGCCGCCGACGTCCAGGCCGACGAACAAGGGAGTGCTGCTCATGCGAGTCACACGGGACGGGTGGTTACGGGGATGGCGTTAGCTTGGCAAAAGGCAACGGCCGTGACAAGTCAGGCGACCGCGGCGGCCGGCCGGTTGGCCTCGCAGGGGGCGGGCGAAATCCCTATCATCGGCCGGCCGCCGCCCCCTCCCGCCGGGAAACTCGGCATGGTTCGTGTCCTGCACACCCGCGTCACCCATTATCTCCTGCTCCTGGCCGTCACCGCCGCCTTGACCCTGCCGGGCCTGGGGGCGGTGAGCCTGTGGGACATCGACGAGGGGCTCAACGCCGAGGCCGCCCGGGAGATGCTCGAGTCCGGCGACTGGGTCGTGCCGACGTTCAACTTCAAACCGCGGACGGCCAAGCCGGCGCTCCTGTACTGGCTGCAGGCGCTGTCGTACCAGCAGTTCGGCGTCACCGAGTTCGCCGCCCGGCTGCCGTCGGCCCTGGCCGGGGCGGTCGCCGTGCTGCTCACCTACCAGCTCGGCCGGCGGATGTTCGGCCCGGCCACCGGCCTGCTCGCCGGCATCGTCACCGTCAGCACCGTCCAGGTCACGGTCCTGACCCACGCCGCGACGCCGGACGCCCTGTTGCTCGCCTGCCTGATGCTGACGATGTGGCTGTTCTGGACTGGCGCGGAAAACGGCAGCCGGCGGTGGACGTGGATGACCGGAATCGGCTGCGGGCTGGCGGTGCTGGCGAAGGGGCCGGTCGGCGTGGTGATGCCGGCGGCGATCGTCGGCTATTACTTCCTGGCCGGGCGGCAGGGCCGGCGGCTGCTGGACGCCCGGCTGCTCTGGGGGCTGGGCCTGGTCGTGCTGATCGCCGGGCCGTGGTACGCCCTGGTCGGGGCGGAGACGCGGGGCCGGTTCCTGAAGGCGTTCTGGCAGACGGAAAACATCGGCCGGTTCCTGACGCCGATGGAGGGCCACTCCGGGCCGGCGGTCTACTACCTGGGGGCGGTGCTGGTCGGGCTGGCGCCGTGGAGCGTCGTGATCCTGCCGGCGCTGCGGGATGCGTTCGCAGGCGTGACGCCGCGAGCCGAGTCCGCGAGGGGAGCGGTTCAGGGCGCTCCCCTC
>DASXAN010001386.1:0-2386 GCA_036406755.1 Gemmataceae bacterium | reverse complement strand
CCGGACTCCAGGCGGAAGTCGTAGTGCAGCCGGGTGGCGGCGTGCTTCTGGATGACGAAGATCGGCTGGCGGTGCGACTTCGCCGGGCCGGGGGCCGGCTCGGGCGTCGCCCGGAAGTCGCGCTTCGCCTTGTACTCCTTGAGGGCGGCGGCCGGTTTCGTCTTGGTCGCTGGCATGGTCGCCTCCGCTTCGGTGATGTCGTCGGCCGTGGCCCGCGGCCGCTCGCGGCGTACCTGGCGCGGGGACTTGTCGGTCCGCAGCCCCTCGAAGCGGGGTTGGCGGAGCAGGTCGTTCTGCGTCCACTCGGCGAACCCGATCTCGGCCACCAGCTCCGGCCGGGCCCAGTGCACGCCGTCGTGATCCGGCGCGTCGCCGGCGTCGAACGGGGACTTGGCCTGCTCCAGCCGGCCGAGCTTGTCCCGCAGGTCGAGGAGGGCTTCGCGGGTGTAGCCGGTGCCCACCTTGCCGGCGTACACCAGCCGGTCGCCGTCGTAGTACCCGACCAGCAGCGCCCCCAGGCCGACGCGGGACCGCTGCGGGTCGGTGAACCCGCCGACGACGAACTCCTGCCGGCCCAGGCACTTGATCTTCACCCAGGCGGCGCTGCGGCCGGCGACGTACCGGCTGCCGGCCAGCTTGGCGATGATCCCCTCGTCGCCGCGGCGGCAGGCGGCGCGGAACCGGCCCCTCCCCTGCCCTTGCTCGAACGCCGTCCAGCGGACGCGGTCGGACCAGCGGACCGCCCGCCGCAAGAGCCGCTTCCGCTCGGCCAGCGGCTCGCCGGTCAGGTCGCGGCCGTCGAGCCAGAGCAGATCGAACAGGAAGATGTAGGCGGGGTATTGCTCGCCGCGGGCGCGGATGTCGGCGGCGTCCTTGAGGTGGAAGCGCTGCTGGAGGGCGCGAAAGCTGGTCCGGCCGCGGTCGTCGAAGCAGACGATCTCACCGTCCACGACGGCCGGCCGCCGCAAGACATGGCCGAGGGCGGCGGCCACGTCGGGGAACAGCCCTTCCTGGGGCTTGCCGTTGCGGCTGACCATCTCCAGGTGCCGGCCGTCGAACGACGCGAGGACGCGCAGGCCGTCGAACTTGGGCTCGAAGACCCAGTCCGGGTGGTCGAACGGCCCGGCGACGAGCGTCGCCATCATCGGCTCGAAGTCCGGCGGCGGTCGGACGCGCCGCCGGCTCTCTCGGGTTTTGGCCGCCGCAGTCATCGCGCCTCTGCCGTTCGTTGGGCGCAAGGACAGGGGGCAACTCCCGTACCGCCGGCACCCGGCCCGCAAGCCGTATCACTTCTCCGCACTGGTAGTTCAGGCTGCGCCGCTGCTACAATCGATACGGCTCGGTCTAGTCGGTCCGTCCTGCCCGACCCGATCCGTTGACGGGCCGGCCGGCACCGCCGGCGAGGCACGCGGCCGTAGACAGGGGGACGCCGTTCAAGTAAGGTTGATTCTCAGGCGCTGCGCATTCGGGGGATGACTCACTGCCCGGCGCCGCGACGCCACCGTTGCCGTAGCCTCCCTGTCGATCGTGCTACTCCCGTGGGGCGGACACCGCTGACGTCCGTGCCACCCGCAGACCCGGTGGGCCGACCGCCGCTGCCCGACGCCCGCACCCTCCGCTCCCCCGCATCGACGGACCGCCGGGGCTGCGGCTGTCACCCCCGTCCCGAAGTTCCCGTGGAGAGCTCGCCATGTCCGCGGTCCAGGACCACGCCCAAGACCACGTCGGCACCAACGGCACCGAGATGACGGCCCTGCTCAGCGCCCTGACCGCCCTCAAGAAGGGCAAGACGGGCGTCCGCTTGCCGCTGGACTGGGTCGGCGTCG
This sequence comes from Gemmataceae bacterium, assembly GCA_036406755.1. Lineage (GTDB taxonomy): Bacteria > Planctomycetota > Planctomycetia > Gemmatales > Gemmataceae > DASXAN01. Next base: position 560 of record DASXAN010001386.1, on the reverse strand, counting down.
CCGGCAAGGTGGCCGACGCCTTCAATCAGGTGGTCGAGCTGAACGAGCGGATGGCCGACGAGCTGGCCCGCCTCAGCCGGGTGGTCGGCAAGGAGGGCAAGCTCAGTCAGCGGCTGACGCTCGGCGACGTGAGCGGGTTCTGGCAGGAGTCGGTCGATTCGGTCAACGACCTGATCGATGACCTGGTCCACCCGACCAGCGAGACGGCCCGCGTGATCGGGGCGGTGGCCCAGGGCGACCTGTCGCAAACAATGGCCCTGGAGGTGGATGATAGGCCTCTGCAGGGCGAGTTCCTCCGCACGGCCAAGACCATCAACAAGATGGTGGACCAGCTGTCGTCGTTCGCGTCGGAAGTGACCCGGGTGGCCCGCGAGGTCGGGACGGAAGGCAAGCTCGGCGGCCAGGCCAAGGTGAAGGGCGTCGCCGGCACCTGGAAGGACCTGACGGAGTCGGTCAACAGCATGGCCGGCAACCTGACCGGCCAGGTCCGTAACATCGCCGACGTGACCACCGCCGTGGCCAACGGCGACCTGTCCAAGAAGATCACGGTGGACGTGAAG
>DASXAN010001385.1:0-4016 GCA_036406755.1 Gemmataceae bacterium | reverse complement strand
GCGAGGCCGGGGATTGGTGTCTGCCTACTCCGCCGCCGCCTCCTCAGGGATGGCCGGCGGCGCGGCCAGGAACACTGGACAGTGGACGTGCCGCAGGACGTAGTCGGCCTGGCCGTCCGGCCCGCGGCCGTTGCCGGCGTGCGCCGGCCGCGGCAGGATCAGCAAGTCGGCCTGCGTCTCCTTCGCCAGCTGCACCAACTCGGCCCCGTACTCGGCCGGGAGCATGTGGATCGTCACCTCTCGCCCGAGATTCTGCGCCTTCTCGTGGTCGGTCCGCAGCACCGTCGGGGCGGCGTCCGGGCCCGGGACGTACGCCAACTGCAGCCCGACCTGCGGGTCGATCATGGTCAGCACGCCGCGGAACAGGTCGCTGCCGGCCCGCGACCCGTCATGGACCAGCAGCACCCGATCCACGCCGACGCCGGCCGCCCGCAGTTCGGCCACCGTCCGCGCCTGCCGCTCGCTGATCTGCGGGATGCGGCTGCCGCCGGCCAGGTCCAGGTACACGTCCCGGTCCCGGCTCAGGAGGCGCACCGTCAGCGGCCGCGGCTCGCCGGCAGATAGGTTCATCCAGTACAGCGCCACCTGGTCGAGCTGCACGTCGGCCGGGTACTTGTTCGACGCCCCCATGATCACTTCCTGGGCGTTCAGCTCCTGGGCCAGCCTCAGCACCGCGTGCAGCGGGTTGTTCGTCGGCACGATCAGCGGCCGGACCTTCTTGCCGGCCTTCTCCGCCCGCTCGACCACGGCCGTCATCAGCTGCTGGTCGTACACGTCCAGGTCGGTCCGCACTTCCTCCGACCCGTCGTCCGGCACCACCTTGGCCGTCATGACGATGACGTTGGTCGTGTCCGGGTCGGTCTCGGCCAGGGCCTTCTCCAGCATGAACAGGTTGTGCGGCGAGCGGATGGCGACCAGCTTGGTGTACGGCTTGTTCAGCCCCAGCCCGGCGGCCGTTGCCTCCTCCGTCGTCTTGACGTTGAACTGCTCCAGGTGCTCGTGGTGCCCGGATGTCCGCGGATGCTTGTGGCGGTTCACCCGCTCCGAGACGGAGAAGATGACCATGAACACGGCCGTGAACGACACCCCGCCGATCGTCGCCACTTCTTTCGTGAACAGGTTGCTGACCGCCGCCAGGAACAGGACCAGGAACACGAAGATCAGGCCGAGCGGCAGCTCCTTGCCGTTGCCGAGCGGGATGTTCAGCGGCATCTTGTAGGCCCGCGGCAGGTCCGGCCGGCGGAACCGCAAGAGCACCATCGCCAGCGACATGAACACGAAGCTCCACACGACGCCGAAGGCGTACGCCTCGCCCAACAGTAGCACGTCCCCGCGGCTGGCGAAGATGGTCGCCAACTGCAGGAACAGGATCAGGATGAGCATGCGGTAGGTGGTGCCGTACTTGCGGTGCGGCTTCTGCATCCAGTCGGGCAGCACTCCGTCCTCGGCGACGCGGTTCAGCACGCCGTTGGACCCGATGATGGCCGTGTTCACCGCCCCCGACAGGATCAGGCTGCCGATGACGACGACGAACCCGTTCAAGAGCAGCCGCCACCACGTCGGGCCGACGACGTTCATGGCCAGCCCGCCGATCAGGTTGTCGGCGTACTTGGCCATGCGGACGTTGTCCGGAATGATCATGACAGCCAGGAACGAGATGCCGGCCGTCAACACCAGGCTGTACAGGAAGACGACGAACGCCGCCTTGCGGAAGTTCGGCAGCTTCGGCGACTCGACCTCCCGGTACACCTGGGCCAACGTCTCCTCCCCGGACATGGCCAGGATCGAGTGGCCGAAGGCGATGACGATGCCGATCAGGCCGAACAGCGACAGCCAGCTCGTCGGGTGGCGGAGCCGCTCCTGGGCGGACGCGGGCAGGATGCGGTCGAGGAACCCGAGCGGGTCCTCCTGCTCGCCGGTGAGCTTGTTGATCCTCGGCTGGGCCGGGTCGGGCTCGCCGGTGACGGGGTCGGCCTCGAACTTCTTGCTCAGGTCCACGGCAGCCGTCGGCAGGTGCGCCTTGGCCGGGTCCTTCCACAGCGTCACGCCGCACCAGCCGATCATGATCGCCGCCATGACGGTGGTGGCGATCATGATCTTGAACGCCTTGTCGCTGGACTCGTGGATGCCGCGGCGGTTCTGGAGGAAGAAGTACCAGGTGACGGCGACGGCGAACGCCACCGCCCCCCAGTTCTTGACCGTGGTGATGGTGGCCGGGTCGTAGTTGGGCGGGTGCCCGGTGTGCTCCAGCGTCTCCAGCAGGAGGCTCACGAGGTACTGGCCGGCCGAGACGGAGCTGATCGGGCCGGTCAGGATGTAGTCGAAGATCAAGGCGCTGACGGCGAGTTTCCCCATGAACCCGCCCATGGCCGTGCGGACGACGCGGTAGACGCCGCCGCGGACGAACATGGCGCAGCTCTCGATGTACACCGACCGCACGGCGTATGAGAAGCACATGACGGCGAGGATGAACCACGGGGCCGCCTTGCCGATCGACTGCTCGACGATGCCGCCGATGTAGTAGGCGGTGCTGGCCAGGTCGCAGAGGACGACCGCCGCCGTCCGCCAGTACGAGATGAACGTGAACATCACGCTGCCGACCACGATCACCTGCGTGGCGCGGCGGATGCGGCTGGCGGAGCGGGACGGGTCCGGCGTACCGTCGGCGGCGGGCGAGTTGCCGGCTGGGATCGAGTCGGACATGCCAGTCCTTCAGCGGACGGGCCGGGGGAAGGGTGGCGTCGAACGCCCACCGTCGCGGGCCGGGCAGGCTGCCGGCCGCGCCCCGGCGATCGGGATGCCGGCAATTGTAGCCGCCCGCCGGGGAGGGGGGAATGGGGCCGATTCCCCGCGCCACCTCCCGCCCGTACAGTAGTGAATGCCCGCCGCGCCCGAGGGCGATTCCGCGCCGGAGGACTGCCATGCGCTACGTCTACTTCACCAAATCCCTCCAGTCCCTGGACCTCGCCGGCGTCATCGCCTTCCTCAAGGACGTCGGCCTGGACGGGGCCGACCTCGCCGTGCGGCCCGGCTACCCGGTCCACCCCGGCAACGTCCGCACCGAGCTGCCGGCCGCCGCGAAACAGTTCCGCGACGCCGGGCTGGCGATCGCCCTCGTGACCACGGAAACGAAGCTCACCGACCCCGACGCGGCCGACATGGTGGCGATGTTCGAGGCGTCCGCCAAGGCCGGCGTGCCGTTCGTGAAGGTCGGCTACTTCCGCTACACCGGCAAGTACGACGCCGACCTGGCCGCGGCCCGCAAGCGGCTGGCCGGGTTCGCCAGGCTGGCCGAACGGACCGGCGTACGGGCCTGCTACCACACCCACAGCGGCGCCTACCTCGGCAACAACGCCGCGGGCCTGCGGCTGCTGTTGCAGGAGATCGACCCGCACCACGTCGGCGCGTTCCTCGACACCGGCCACACGGCGGTCAACGGCGGCCCGTTCCGCCAGGAGGCTGACCTGCTCCGGGCGTGGCTGACCCTGGTGGCGATCAAGGACATGGCCTGGGAGCGGACGGCGAAGGGGTGGGCGCATCACGTCGTCCCGGTGGGTCAGGGGATCGTCGTCTGGCCGGAGGTCGCCCAGGGGCTGAAGTCGTGCGGGTACGACGGCGTCATCGACCTGCACGCCGAGTACGAGACGAAGGACCTGGCCGAGCGGCGCGAGCTGGCCAAGAAGGAGTTGGCGGCGCTGAAGAAGACGTTGAAGGGGTGACGGCATGGCCACGGTCCTGAAGCCGCCGGCGCCGCTGGCGCTGCCGCCGGGCCGGCCGAGCCTGTTCCTGGCCGGGTCGATCGAGATGGGCCGGGCGGCCCCGTGGCAGGCGGCCGTTGAAGAGGCGATCCGCGACCGGGACGTGACCATCCTGAATCCCCGCCGCGAGGAGTGGGACGACACCTGGGTGCAGTCGATCAGCAACCCGCAGTTCCGCGAACAGGTCGAGTGGGAGCTGCAGGGGCTGGAGCGTGCCTCGGTGGTGGCCATGTACTTCGCGCCGGCAACGCAGGCACC
>DASXAN010001384.1:0-2567 GCA_036406755.1 Gemmataceae bacterium | reverse complement strand
CGCCGCCGGTTCGCTGGTACGTCACGCCGGCGGTGCCGATCCGGGCATCGGCCCCGGCATCGGGCCGGGCATCGGCCCCGGCAGCGGTCCGGGCATCGGATTGGGCGCCGGCCGCGGGATCGGCCCCGGCAGCGGCGGCCGGGGGCTCGGCCGCGGGGTCGCATCGACCCCCCACGGCCGGTGGTCCGGGGACCAGTTCCGGACGTCGAACATGATGCCCAGCTTGTCGCCATGAGGGAAAGCCGTCAGGTAAACCCACGAGCGATCCCGCACGTTGATGACCTCCAGCTCGGCGCGGCCGCGGCTGCGGGCCAGAGCGTCTTGCAGGTGCTGCCGGCTGGTGATCATCTGGCCGTTGACCGACACGATGATGTCGCCGCGTTCCAGCCCCGCCTGGTCGGCCGGGCTGCCGGGCAGCACATACGTGATCCACGCCCCACGGTTGTTCCGGACCTGCAACCGAGCCTGGTCGGGCTGCGGCGGGCGGACGTTGAGCTTGCCCTGCGGTTCCACAGCCCGGGCCAAACCGGCGTTCAGAACCACGGTGGCGAACAGGGCGAGGACGACGTTGGACTTGACGGACATGACGGACTCCCCGCCGGCACGCGTCGGTCATGACGGTCACGGGGCCGTGCCGTGAGGCCCCGATCGTTGCCGGGGGAGGCGGCGGCTGGTCGCGGTCGCGGCTGAGCCCGCCCGGCGTCTCCATCCATTACCCCGGCAGGACCTGCCTCGAGGGATAGCGCCGCCGTCGATTTTCCTGAACCCCTCTCCGGCCAATGGGATATACTGGCGAGAAATGCTCGGCGGCCGGTGCTGACGGGTGGCAGATGACCGACGAATCGACCGCGGTGCTCCAGGGGTATCTGGAGCGCGGCTTGACCGGCGACGCCGAAGCGCGACGGCGGTTGCTGGAACTCACCCGCGACCGGCTGATGGACCACGCCCGCCGCCACCTGCACGGCCACTACACCGGGCTGGAGCGGTTCGAGCAAACCGACGACGTCGTCCAGCAGCTATACCTCAAGGTCCTTCAAAATCAGGACCGTTTCTGGGTCAACGCGCGGGGCGAGCCGGTGCGCTCCCTGGCGGAGTTCTTCGGCCACACGTCTGCCTGGATGCGCGACGTGCTGTGCGACCTGCTCCGCAAATCGTATGGCCGGAGCGGTCGCCGCGCGGCCGCCGTACCCCTCAGCGGCGGCACGACCGACGGCGGCCCGCGGCTTGAGCCGTCGGACAACACGTATGACGGGGAGCAGGTCCGCCGCTGGACCGAATTCCACGAGGCGGTGGCCGGGTTGCCGGACGACCTGCGGGCCGTCTTCGACCTGCTGTGGTACCACGAACTCACCCAGGCCGAGGCGGCCGCGGCGCTGAGCATCGCCGTCCCGACGGTGAAGCTGCGGTGGACAAAGGCCCGCCTCCGGGTGCAGGAGGCGCTGGGCGGCGGGCCGTTCGACGCCCCGGGTTCGGCCGGCTGACGGGCCGGAGGCGGAACACCCATGCAACCGGACGACCGGGTGGCCGAATGGCTGGTCAGGTGGGAGGAGGCGGTGGCCGCCCACACGCCGCCGCCATCCCTGGACCAACTCCCGCCCGAGTTGCGCGACCGCGGCCGCGAGGGCATGAGATTGCTCCGCGACTTCGCCCGCATGTCGGACAGCCGGGCCACGACCGTCCCCGCTGCGGCCGACACATCCCCGCAGAAACCGCCCGACACGCCCCGCTACACGTTCGACGGCTTCCTCGGCCGCGGCGGCATGGGCGAAGTGTGGCGCGGCCGCGACACACTCCTCGGCCGCGAGGTGGCCCTGAAGGTGATGCGGGAAGGTGCGCTGGCCGGCGGCGGGTTCAAGGCCCGGTTCGAGGAGGAGGCCCGCCACGTCGGCCGGCTGGGGCACCCGTCGATCGTGCCGGTCTACGACCTGGGCGAGCTGCCGGACGGGCGGCCGTTCTTCGTGATGAAACTGATCCACGGCCAAACGTTGGCGGCCCTGCTCGCCGCCCGGGCGACGCCGGCGGAGGACCTGCCGCGGTGGGTCCGCGTGTTCGAGGGCGTGTGCGGCGCGGTCGCGTTCGCCCACGCCAACGGCGTCATCCACCGCGACCTCAAGCCGTCCAACGTCATGCTGGACGAGTTCGCGGTGGTACAGGTGATGGACTGGGGCATTGCGAAAGTGCTGGCGGGGGCGCCGAAGCGCGCCCCCATATCGCCCAACCCCGCTCCGCGGCCTGCCGGCATTGGCGGCGCCACGACCGGGGCGGGAGACCTGGACACGCTACCGGGACAAATGAAGGGAACACCGGCGTTCATGGCGCCGGAGCAGGCCCGCGGCGAGGTGGACCGGGTCGGGAAGGCGAGTGACGTCTTCGGCCTGGGCGGCATCCTGTGCGTGACGTTGACCGGGCGGCCGCCGTTCGCCGAGGCGTCGCAGGCACTGGCGGGAGACACGACGGAGGCAATGGTCCGGCTCGACGGTTGCGGGGCCGACGCGGAGTTGGTCGGTCTGGCCAAGTCGTGCCTGGCGCCGATGCCGGAGGACCGCCTCGCGGACGCCGCCGAGGTC